>JAZOBK010000239.1:0-3102 GCA_045595985.1 Oscillospiraceae bacterium | reverse complement strand
AACTCCTTGGCTCACAGAACGACATGGCTACGATCCGACTTTGTCGGAACCGGAACTCTCTGTGCAGAGCCGATCAGCTTGCCGTTCAGCTCAGGAATTACCAGACCGATTGCCTTAGCAGCACCTGTGGAGTTCGGAACGATGTTTGCAGCACCAGCTCTTGCTCTTCTCATGTCACCCTTTCTGTGCGGGCCGTCGAGAATCATCTGGTCGCCTGTGTAAGCGTGGATTGTGCTCATGATACCGCTCTGGATCGGAGCATAGTCGTTCAGAGCCTTTGCCATCGGAGCCAGGCAGTTTGTTGTGCAGGATGCAGCAGAAATGATTGTATCATCAGCTGTCAGTGTGTTCTCATTTACAGAGAATACGATTGTGGGCAGATCGTTACCAGCCGGAGCAGAGATAACAACCTTCTTAGCACCAGCATCAATGTGAGCCTGTGCCTTTGCCTTGGAGCAGTAGAAACCTGTGCACTCCAGAACAACGTCAACGCCGATCTCACCCCAAGGGAGCTCAGCTGCATTAGCCATTGCGTAGATCTTCAGTGTCTTGCCGTCTACTGTGATTGTGCCTGCTTCATCATCAGCGGAAACTGTGTGCAGATTCTCACCGATTGTACCGCAATAACCGCCCTGTGCTGTATCATACTTGAGCAGCTGTGCGAGCATGGAAGGCTTTGTCAGGTCGTTGATTGCAACTACCTCATAACCCTCTGCACCGAACATCTGTCTGAAAGCCAGACGACCGATTCTACCAAAACCATTAATAGCAACTTTTACTGACATTGGATATACCTCCTAAATTTTTATACTTATATTGTACACCAAATTTGGAAAAAATGCAAGTACTTTGATAGAAAAATATCAAATTTTTCATATATTCCGGCGAAAATCAACATTTCATCCAATTATTACAGGATAAAACTATGAAAAATCCACAATCATCCGGAAATACTAAAAAAAGAAGGCATCGGACTTTACAATTTATTGCAAAAATGGTATAATAATAATGATACCCTGATGATTTTTGTCGAATTTTGTCGAATTTATATGAAGGAGGGAAGGATTTGGAAGACAGCACACTGAAAATACTGCAAAACTGCTACGATCACAGCCTTTCACTGGTCATTGTTATGGATATGGATTGGCAGATTATCTGGTCAAACCGCAAACACCACCATGTGCAGTATCTTCCGCAGCAGCTTGGCATCCCCACCGATCACAAAGAGAATTCCACCCATCTGTTTACTTATGATGGAATCCTGCAGGAATGCCGTCTGTTATGCAATCCGCAGGACGGTTACAGGATTGCGGAAATCTTCCCGCATTCCCAATCGGAACGCACCTGCCTGCAAATGGATGTAGATGCGATCACCGCCTCCGTACAGTCAATGACATCCGCCTGTCAGGCACTTTACAATGAACTGGACGAATTGGAACTATACGACCAGACGTCCTTGCTGAACACGATGATCGGCAACTGCTATCGCATTTACCGTATGGCGTATCTCCAGAAGGAACTTGACCGCCTGCAGACGGGCAAACGCAGAAGCATCCTCTTTTCGGTCAATACCGCTCTGAAGAATCTTTATGAGAAATGCCACGCCATCCTGCGTGTCTGTGCGGATGTTGCACTGGAAAGCTGTTCTAAACAGATATACCTGCAGGGCGACATGGATGAATTCCTCATGGCAGCACTTTCTGCCATTACGCTCTGCTGCAAAAAAAGCGACTGCTATCAATCGCTGCAAATTGCCCTGACAGCGGAGGGCGAACTGGCGTGCCTGCAGATACGGACAGAACAGACTAACGCCGAGCTGCCGGAGCATATCCGGTGTGCGGACTTCGTCAACGCCGGAGATTGCGAGGGTGAACGTGCCCTTCTGACGCTGTTCTGCCAGCAGCATGGCGGAAAATGGATCTTTGCGGAGCAGACGGAGGAACAAGCCAATATCTGCCGGATCTTCTTTGAACCGCATTCCGGAACCGTCAGCAGCCTCACGCTGAACAGCCCCCACGATATACAGGAGGGGAAAATTTACAACAAATACGCAACCATGCTTTCCTGTATCCATTACCGTAAAATGTTCTAACCAAAAAAGGATGTTCCTCTATGAGGAACATCCTTTTCTTTTGAATTTTATGACACATCCACCAGATCAATATAATCTCCGCCGTACTGTGCGATATAATCCTTTCTTCCCTGCAGATCGTCACCCAGCAGCAGATCGAACATCTGCACGGTACGTTCCACATCCGTCGGCATTACCTTGATCAGACGGCGGGTATCGGGATTCATCGTTGTCAGGGACATCATCTCCGGCTCATTCTCACCAAGACCCTTGGAACGCTGAATGGTGAATTTCTGATCGCCGATTTTATTGAGAATATTCGCCTTTTCCTTTTCCGTGTAAGCAAAATAGGTCTTATTCTTCGTGGTGATCTCATACAGCGGTGATTCCGCAATATACACATAGCCCTCCCGAATGAGCGTGGGCGTCAGCCGGTAGAGCATCGTCAGGATCAGTGTACGGATCTGGAATCCGTCCACGTCCGCATCAGTGCAGATGATGATCTTATTCCAACGCAGATTATCCAGACTGAACTGTGCAATGTTGCCCGTATTCTTCAGCTTGACTTCCACGCCGCAGCCCAGCACCTTGAGCAGATCGGTGATAATGTCGCTCTTGAAAATACGGGGATAATCCGCCTTGAGGCAATTGAGAATTTTGCCACGCACGGGAATGACCGCCTGAAATTCCGCATCACGGGCAAGCTTTACCGCACCCAACGCAGAATCGCCCTCCACGATATAGACTTCACGGCGTGAAACATCCTTCGTGCGGCAATCCACGAACTTTGCGACCATATTGGCAAGGTCGATATTGCTTGTCAGATTCTTCTTGATATTGAGTCTTGTACGTTCCGCACTTTCACGGCTGCGTTTGTTGATGAGCACCTGTCCCGAAATTTTCTCTGCTTCTTCGTGATTTTCGATGAAGTAGACCTCGAGTTGTGCACGCAAAAATTCAGTCATACTTTCCTGAATGAATTTATTGGTGATGGATTTTTTGGTCTGGTTTTCATACGAGGTTACGGTGGA
>JAZOBK010000238.1:0-4084 GCA_045595985.1 Oscillospiraceae bacterium | reverse complement strand
CCAGCTTGACGGCGAGAAGGACACCATTCAGAAAATGCCGGGAACGATCACAAAGCCGACTTCCGAACAGGATGCGACGCTGCTGTTCATTCTGGATGAACCGAGTAATCCCGAACCGCTGAGCTTTCTGCTGGCAAGAGTTCGTCCGGGAGAAAAGGAAATCGTTCTGATCGGTCTGCCGGATAATATGCTTTCCATTGTGGACGGCAGACAGGATACCCTGTCCGGTTTCTATTCCAACGGCGGTGTACAGCAGGTGAAACAGGCGATCCTCTACGAAACACAGATCGAGACCGACCGCTACATCATCCTCAATTCCGAGGGATTCCAGAAGATCTGCAACATTTTTGCAGGTGCGTACTATCGGGTCCCCACGGGACTGCTTGGCTTTACGGACAGCTCGGAGCCGCAGTATCTCGGCCCCGCACAGATGGAAAAGCTCATCTCCTACCCCCTGTTCGAACAGGGCGAGATCGAGAGAAGTGCACTCTGTGCCGACCTGATCGCCGAGATGATCAATCAGACGGATTATGCCCGCATTGTGTCATCCATGGACAACAACTTCAAAACGCTGATCAATATGATGGAAACGGATATTTCCGCTATTGATTACAACAATGAGAAGGACGCCCTGAAATATATGTACACCTATGGCAGCGGTACCATCGCCACATTCCGTGTTGCAACGGGCACGGTTGAACCGGAAAGCGATGTGTTCATCCTCGACAGCAATTTCTATAACGGCGTGTCGGAATTCTTTGAGGAATCCAACACCCCAAAAACGGAGGAATAGCCCTTGTACCGCAATATTTTCGATACCCATGCCCACTATACCGACCGTGCCTTTGACGAGGACAGGGATGCACTGCTGCAGGAGCTTCCGAAGAAGGGCGTTCGCTATGTGATGCTGGCAGGCTGCGATCCGGAGGATTCCGCAGCGTGTGCCGCACTTGCAGGGCAGTATGATTACATTTATGCCGCAGCCGGCGTGCATCCGGAAAACATCGGCGAGCTTCCGGAGGACTGGCTCGGACAGATCCGCAGTATTGCCGAAAACAACTCCAGAGTCCGTGCCATCGGCGAGATTGGGCTGGACTACCACTACGACGGCTACGACGACGAAAAGCAAAAAGAAATATTCATCGCACAGCTAAAGCTTGCACGGGAGCTTGACCTGCCCGTGATCATCCATGTCCGTGACGCCATTGGCGACGCAATGGAAATTCTGCGGAAATACCGTCCGAGGGGTGTCATGCACTGCTTCAGCGGCTCTGCGGAAACCGCAAAGGAAGTGCTTGCACTCGGTCTGCACATTAGCCTGACGGGTGTGCTTACCTTTAAAAATGCACGGAAGGCTCTGGAGGTGCTGGAGCTTGTGCCGCTTGATCGTTTCATGCTGGAAACCGACTGCCCCTATATGGCACCTGTTCCATTCCGTGGGAAACGCTGCGACAGCTCTCTGATCGCCTTCACAGCGGAAAAGGCAGCGGAAATCAAGGGCGTGGATACGCAGGAGCTGATCGACGCCTGCTGCGAAACGGGCAGAAGGCTGTTCGGAATCGGGTAATATTTCGCAAAATTTCATACAACTTTCACATAAGCTATTGACTTTGTGGCGTTTTTGTACTATAATAATAGTAATTGTCGTGAATTTTTTCACGAGAAAATTTCGGATATGCTCTCAACATCGGGAGTAAATCTGACAGGAGGTTAGATTGTGAATAAAAAAATGGGAAAACCCGTCTTTTTTGTTGTCTTCTTTGTGATTCTGGCGTTTACATATTCTACGCTGTTCGGAATTTCCACATACTACGGCGACATTAAGACAACTTATGTACACGGTCTGGAGGATATTCGTCTGGGTATCGACATTCAGGGCGGTGTGGACGTAACATTTGAACCCGAGAATGGTGTGGAAGCAGACGCAGACCAGATGGATGCTGCACTGCAGATCATCAATATGCGACTCCTTTCTCTGGGTATCAGTGACAGCGAAACCTATGTGGACTACAACAACAGCCGTATTATCGTGCGTTTCCCGTGGCAGTCGAGCGAGGAGAACTTCGATCCCTCTGCAGCGGTAGAAGAACTTGGCCAGATGGCGGAGCTGACATTCCGTTACGGTACCGAGGCTGACGGCGAAGTCATCCTGACCGGTAAGAACGTAGAAAACGCACAGAGCGGTTTCTATGAGCAGTGGCTCGTATTCCTGGAACTGGATGAAACCGGTGCAAAGGCATTTGCGGACGCAACTGCAAAGCAGAAGGCAAACGGCGGCTACATCTCCATCTGGATGGACGATGTGTGCGTTTCCAGTGCAACCGTAAACGAAGTCATTACAGGCGGTTCTGCACAGATCACCGGCAACTTCGACGCTGAGTCCTCCAAGGCTCTGGCTGACCAGATCAATTCCGGTGCACTGCCGTTCTCTCTCAAGACCACAAGCACCAAGACGCTTTCCCCGACACTGGGTGCAGGTGCACTCTATGCAATGGTACTCAGCGGTATCATCGCACTGGTATTCATCTGCGTATATATGCTCGTCCTCTATCGTGTGCCCGGCTTTGTTGCTGTCATCGGTCTGATCGGACAGGTTGCAGGTATGCTGGCAGCAGTTTCCGGCTGGTTCGGCTTCCAGCCCAGCTCTACGCTGACCATCCCCGGTATTGCAGGTATCATCCTCTCCGTAGGTATGGGCGTTGACTGTAACATCATCACCGCAGAGCGTATCCGTGAGGAGCTGAGCAAGGGCAGATCCGTGGAAGCAGCACTGCGTGCAGGCTATAAGAACGCATTCTCCGCTATCTTTGACGGTAACCTGACACTGGCAATTGTGGCTGTGATCCTGATGGGTGCATTCGGTACCAACACCAACCCCATTACAAAGTTCCTTGACAGCACCATCTTCTATTTCTTCGGTGCAACAACGGAAGGCTTTGTATATTCATTCGGCTTCACATTGCTCGTCGGCGTTATCCTGAACTTCATCATGGGCGTGGGTGCAGCAAGACTGATGACCATGTCTCTGGCAAGATTCAAGGCATTCCAGAAGCCCACACTGTACGGCTACAACGAGAAGAAGTTCAAGGAAGCAAGAACCTACAATTTCAGCGGTATGAAGAAGGTTTACTTCTCCATCGCAGCTGTACTGATCGCTGTTTCCCTGTGCACAACCTTCCTCGGCGTAGAGGTTGCGATCGACTTCAAGGGCGGTACCATCGTTTCCTACTCCTACACCGGTGATATCGACGCTAACGAATGTAAGGCAGAGCTTGAGGACATCCTCAAGACTCCCATTACCATCCAGACCGGTGAAAGCTTCGACGCTGACACCAATACACTGACAGTTTCCTTCAGCTATAGTGAAGGTCTGACACAGGACCTGCAGGAAAAGATGCTCAAGGCAGTACAGGAAACCTATCCGGATGCAGGTATTGCGGTGCTTGACAGCAATGACGTCAGCCCGTCCTCCGGCCGTGAGTTCTTCGGCAAGTGTATCGTAGCTGTTATCTTCGCTGCGATCCTGCTGATCATCTACATTGCATTCCGATTCAAGAAGATCAGCGGTTGGTCCGCAGGTATCTTCACAATTGTGGCTCTGCTCCACGACATTATTGTTACTTATGGTTCATTCGTACTGTGCGGTTTCGAGATCAATGCAAACTTCATGGCTGTACTGCTGACGATCTTCGGTTACTCCATCAACAACACCATCGTTGTTTTCGACCGCATCCGCGAGAACAACCGTCTGCTGGACTACAAGGAAGGCTCCCGCAAGAACGTCGTCGAGGTTTCCGTCCGCCAGACCCTGTCCCGTACCATCAACACCACCATTACCACGCTGGTCACGCTGGTTATGCTCTACGTTCTGGGCGTCAGCTCCATCCGTGAGTTCGTGTTCCCGCTGATCGTGGGTATGCTGGCGGGCGTTTACTCCTCCGTACTGCTCAGCGGTCAGATCTGGGCTCACTGGATCGACCACAACACCTTCGCGCCCATCGTCAACCTGTTCAAGGGCAAGAAGGCGAAGAAGGCGTAATATCATGTTTTGCAAGTCGGATCGTAGCCATGTCGTTCTGTGAGC
>JAZOBK010000237.1:0-23532 GCA_045595985.1 Oscillospiraceae bacterium | reverse complement strand
CCCCCGCCGCAGGCGGGGGACTGCTTTTGCTATACACCTGTTCCGACAAAAAAAGAACTGACCCTGATGGATCAGTTCTTTTCTTTTTGCAGTTTAACCTGCTTCGTGATTGGTATCGTCAATTGTCAGGGACTTCTGCTTCTTCAGGTACATATTCAGCAAGCCCAGCAGCACGATGATATTACCGCCGTAGATCAGCCACTTGAAAATAGTCTTGTGAATGAAAGTGCAGATCTCCGTTGCGGTTTCACCGCCGATGAAGAATGCAGCGAGAAATCCGAAGAACGTCAGACCGCCGACAAACAGGGCGATGAGAATGCCCCAGCCGTAAATAACATCCAGAATTTTTGTAACAGCAGCAAAAAACTTTTTCATAATACTTCCTCCTTACATTCCAATAATCGGCAGCCAGCCCATCAGCAGAATTACTTCCAGTATGTACTGCGTTGCTACCCACCAAAGGTCGTTGATCAGCGTCTTCTTGAAATCGGACTCAGCAATGGACATACCTGCGTACATACCCAGTGCCAGAGGCGGTGTGATACCGCACATGGTACCGCAGATGCAGGGCAGCATTGCTGCGATGAACAGCGGATCAGAACCTGTTGCTGCAAATGCTGCGATGAATACAGGTCCAAAGATAACAACCTGAGAAGAACCGGGAATTACCATGCCAAGGAATGCCGTCAGCAGCGGGATGAACAGTGCCAGACCCAGACGGGACATATTCATGGATTCGAGGAATGCACTCAGCTGTGTGGTTACATCAACGTCTGCGAACAGCTCACCCACCATGTAACCAAACAGACAAGCTGCGATCGGGCCTACCAGACTCTTCATCTTAGAGGAGAACAGTGTTACCATCTTCGGAATCGTAATGGACTTCTTGTCCTTGGCAATCAGAACGGTATACAGTGCAGCCACACCTGCGATGAAGAACAGCAGGCACTTGGAGAAGGAGGATGCACCTGCTTCGCCCAGACGGCTTGCAATGAAATCTGCACATACGGAGTCAACAATGAACGGTACAAGAATGATAATGGGCAGCAGCAGACCCTTCCAGCCTGTTCTGAAGGTTTCCTTCAGGCTCGGAATGTCTTCCTTTGCCATGGGCTTTACCTTGTAGTACTTGCAGAATGCCCATACCTGCAGCATACGCTGAATAATGAAATAAATTGCAATACCCCAGAGAATTACCCAGAACTGACCGGAGGTTACTTCACTTTTGGGATACAGTGCCATGAATGCACCCAGTGCACCTACAATGTTGGAGCTGGGGGGGATCATATTACCCATGTAGCTGGATACGGACTCAACGTTTGCAGCCAGCTCCGCCGGGAATCCGGACTTCTTCATTGCAGGGATGGTAATAACGCCCGTTGCCATAACGTTGCCGGGGCCGGAACCGGACAGTGCACCCATAAAGCTGGATGCAATGATGGAAGCATAACCCGCACCACCCGTCACTCTGCCAAGCAGCGACAGAATCAGATAAACACAACTGTCGATCACCTTGGTGTGGGACAGAAGCTGTGACATTGCAACGAACACGATCATCGAATAGAGCAGGGAGGTGTTCAGTGCACCGTCAATGTACACGAAAATGTTCTCCCATGTGCCGGTAATACCCACCAGCAGCAGGAAGCTGAGGAACAGAGCCTCGTAAACAGGGCGTTTTACCCATACGAACCATGCGATTACGAATACGAGCATAATCGCCAAATAAATCACTGCATTTGGAATCATAATTTTTTCTCCTTTTCGTTTTTTTTACTCAGATGTTGTCTTTTGTTTCTGCTTTGGCAACAGAAACGTTTGGTCAGTGCGTCGTTCCACCTCCATTTCGCAAGCAAACGGTACATCCGCCTGCCTCCAATTTCGTTTTGCAAGAAAGTAAAGCCATTTTCATATCAGTCCGTTTGCTTCACCTCCACAGCACAAGCAATGAACTCCTGTTCCGCCTGTGATAAAAACTGCTCCTTACGGTAGAAAATACAAATTCTTCTCCTGTAAGCAGTTGCCCATTTCGGATATTTCTCCACCGGAAGCTCCAGAAACCGAATCTCCCGATTCTGCTCCTTGGTTCCAAACTGGGCAATATAGGAAGGAACCAAAGTAGCTCCCAATCCTCGTTTTGCAAACGCCAGTGCCGTTTCAATGGACTGGCACTCGATCTCCGGCTTATTGGCACCGATCGTTTCTGTGATCTCCTGCGTAATGTGCCACATCGCCTGTCCCTTTCCCGTACTGATCAGCGGCATGGTCAGCAGCACGTCCAGTGCGGAAATATCGGCATATTGTTCCGTATTCGGTACTGCCAGAAGAATGTTCTCATCGAACAAATGCACATGGGAAAAATCCTCAGTGTCCTCGTCCAGCCAGCTGATCATCAGATCAAGCTCACCCTGTGCCAGCTGCCTGTTCAATTCCGTGGAAACTCTCTCCTCGATCACCACACTGCCGCTGGGATTTTTCTGCTTATAAGCGGCAACAATGGCTGGCATCATGTACGGAGATCGTGTGGGGCTGATACCAATGCGGACAACCGTATTCTTTTCCAGCTTGAGATCCTGCATCTGCTTTTGCAGCTGCCGCTCCAGACTCAGCACTCTCACGCCCGTTTCGATATATCGCCTGCCCGCCTGCGTCAACCGTATAGGTATCGTACTGCGGTCAAACAACTCGATCCCCAGATCCGTTTCCAGCTTCTTGATGTATCGGCTCAATGTCGGCTGGGCAATATGCAATGCCTCCGCCGCCTGCGAAAATCCTCCGTGCTGTGCGATCGCAATCATATATTCATAGGATTTCAGACAGGACATACGCATCACCTTCCTTATCGGTAAAATTACATTTGCTATGCGATATAACATTTTTGTTATATCTTGCTCTGCAAATGGCAGGGATAACGGGAGCGTTATCCCTGTTGGGTACTATTGCGTCAGATCGGGCAGCAGATCATGCCGCATCATATCGACGCCATTTTCGTCAATAATTTTTGCACGTTCCACGACGGCACTTTGCTTACGGTTGAATTCCTCCAGGCTGTCCGCAACAATGGTAAAACCTGCGATTCTGTCACTGCTGCTGGTAACGCCTCTGACAACCATACCCTTCGGACGCAGACAGTGATATTCTGCAATAATACCCTCCTGCTGCAATTCCTCAAAGCCCTCCAGATGGTCAAACACGCCGGGCTTACAGTAAACAAAGTCGTTGACTACATATTTATGGCTGGGCGGCTGGATTTCCAATTTCGGCCTGATTCCCATTGTCAGATCAACCACGGCACCGATCACATCGAATCCGCTGACGTGCTTGATCAGGATGTATTTCATATTTCCGCCGGTACGGGCACAGAACTCAAGAACGGAAACCTGCTTGCCGTTATTGATCATCTGGATCAGCATGGGGCAGTTTTTCAGTCCGAATGCATCTGCAATCTGCTGTGCAACTTCCTGAATCTGTTCCAGAATCGCTGCATTTGCCACTGCGGGATATTTTCCGCGGAAGATGATGAAACGATCGGCGTCATTGATCTTATCGCTGTTGGATACGCACAGGAGATGAGCCTTGCCATCCTCCACATAAATATCCACGCTGATCTCCTCGCCCTCGCAGAATTCCTCCACGATCACGCCGCCGGAACGGCTGATCTGTGCGGCTTCTGCAAAGCAGACTGCCAGTTCCTCATCATTCCAGACCTTACGCACACCTCTGGAGCTGTACGCATCCACGGGCTTGATGACGATCGGATAGGAAAGCGTTCTGATCTGTTCCCAGTCAAGCTCGGTCAGCTCCACATAACGGGAAGTGGGAATATTGTTTTCCCAGAAAATCCGCTTCATATCACGCTTATCGGATACACGCACTGCTGTTTCGTAATCAATATACCACGGCAGTCCCAGCATTTCCGAAACCTGTGCAACCACAAGCAACACCTGATCGGCACAGCAGGTAATCAGGAAATCCACTTCCTCCTCAACGGCGATCTTCTTGACCGCCTCGATGTCGAAGATGTTGACCTGATAGAATTTATCCGCATAGGGGCGGGCGATCGGATGTTCATTTCCGTCCGCCAGAATTGCTGTCACATTGCGTTTCTGCAGTTCCTGAATCAGGACGATCTGCGGCAATCCCCCAGCCAGTACAAGAGCCTTCATAAAACTGCTCCCTCACTTTCGCTGCTTATTCGTAATCTCTTACTATTTATATGTACTAATTAATTCCCCAGTCTATCGCCGTACATCTGCTCATAGTAGTTCTGATATTCTCCGGAAATGATAGTTTCCCACCATTCCTTGTTGTCAAGATACCACCGGATCGTTTTCTTGATACCGTCAGCAAACATGGTTTCGGGGAGCCAGCCGAGCTCATTGTGGATCTTTGTCGGGTCGATCGCATAACGCATATCGTGTCCCTTACGATCCGTCACATAGGTAATCAGGCTCTCGGGCTTGCCAAGCTCCTTGCAGATGATCTTTACAATGTCGATATTTGCCATTTCGTTATGGCCGCCGATATTGTATACCTCACCGACACGGCCCTTATGGATGATCAGATCAATTGCCTTGCAGTGATCCTCCACATACAGCCAGTCACGGACATTCTCACCGGTTCCGTAAACAGGCAGGGGCTTATCATTCAGGGCATTGGCAATCATCAGCGGAATAAGCTTCTCCGGAAAATGGTACGGGCCATAGTTGTTAGAGCATCTGCTGATGGTCACGGGCAGGTCAAATGTACGATGGTAAGCCAGAACAAGCAGATCGGCACCTGCCTTTGAGCTGCTGTACGGGCTGCTGGTATGAATGGGCGTTTCCTCCGTGAAGAACAGATCGGGTCTGTCCAGCGGAAGATCGCCGTATACTTCATCGGTAGACACCTGATGGTATCTCACGATGCCGTACTTGCGGCAGGCATCCATCAGCGTCTGTGTACCGAGAATATTGGTCTTCAGAAATACACCGGGATCCTCAATGGAACGATCCACATGACTTTCCGCAGCAAAATTGACAACGATGTCCGGATGCTCCTCCTCGAAAAGCTGGAATACCGCTTCTCTGTCACAGATATCCGCCTTGACAAAGCGGAAATTCGGATTCTCCATCACCGGCTTGAGCGTGGACAAATTGCCTGCGTAGGTCAGCTTGTCCAGACAAATGATACGGTAATCCGGATAGGTGTTCAGCATATGAAACACAAAGTTGCTGCCGATAAAGCCGGCACCGCCTGTTACAATAATGGTCATATAGGTTCTCCTCAGATTACAAATTTGCCTTCTGCCACACGACGCAGGTGCTCGCCGTAGGGCGATTTTCCGTACATTGCGGCAGTCTCCGTCAGCTGTTCCTTGGAAATCCACTTTTCGTAGTAAGCGATTTCCTCGGGTGCTGAAATCACGACATCCTGTCGGTTCTGCACCGTCTGTACAAAGACAGCAGCTTCCATCAGACTCTCCATCGTGCCTGTATCCAGCCATGCAAAGCCTCTGCCAAGGATCTGCACCTTGAGGTCATCCTGTTCCAGATACATACGATTGAGATCGGTGATCTCAAGCTCTCCACGGGCGGAGGGCTTCACTTGCTTAGCCATTTCACTCACGCCTGCGGGGTAGAAATACAGTCCCGTGATGGCGTAATTGGATTTGGGATTCTGCGGCTTTTCCTCAACGGAAATCACATTTTTGTGATGGTCGAATTCCACGATGCCGAAGCGTTCGGGATCACGGACATAGTACCCGAAAATCGTTGCTTTTCCGTTCTTGGCGTTGGTTACCGCCTCTTTCAGATTCTTACTGAACCAGCCGCCGTAGAAAATATTATCGCCCAGAATCATTGCACAAGGCTCATCCCCGATGAATTCCTCACCGATCAGGAATGCCTGTGCCAGTCCGTCGGGACTGGGCTGCACCGCATAGGACAGATGGATGCCCATACTGCTGCCGTCACCGAGCAATTCCTTGAAACGGGGCGTATCGGTGGGCGTGGAAATGATCAGAATATCACGGATACCTGCCAGCATCAGCGTAGACAGCGGATAGAAGATCATCGGCTTGTCATACACCGGCAAAAGCTGCTTGGATGTGACCTTTGTCAGCGGGTACAGTCTGGTGCCGGAGCCTCCGGCAAGGATAATTCCTTTCATTTCATTGCCTCCTTGACTTAATTTTTAACCTGCAGAATGATGTCACAGATCCTGTCAACATCCTCCGCTGTCAGATCGGCATACAGCGGAAGCGTCAGCACTCTGTCTGCGATATACGCTGCAACCGGTGTTTTCTCCGTTCCTGCTGTCGGATAATCCGCATAGCACTCAAAGCTATTGGTCAGCGGGAAGAAATATTTGCGGGCGATAATGTCATGCTCCTTCAGCATTGCAAACACATCATCCCTTGTATATACATAGCCGTCAAACACAGCCGGAAAATACGCATAATTGGAAATCACGCCGTCCTGTTCGGGGCAGAGCCTGATACCTTCCACACCGGAAAGTCTTTGGCGGTACTGCTCCACAGCCGCCTTTCGCTTTGCAATTTCACCATCCAGATGGCGGAGATTGCAAATGCCCATTGCCGCCTGAAATTCATTCATCTTGGCATTGCCACCCACATAGGGGACGGATTCAGGGCCGCTCATACCAAAGTTCCGCATATCATTCAGCAACTGCACAAGTGCGTCATCCGCAAATGTTACCGCACCGCCCTCGATGGTGTTGAACACCTTGGTCGCATGGAAGCTGAACATGGAAGCGTCGCCGAAATTGGCTGCACTCACGCCGTTCCTTGTGACGCCGAAAGCGTGTGCTGCATCGTAAATGACCTTCAGACCGTGCTTTTCTGCAATTTCCTGAATCGCATCCACGTCGCAGAGATTGCCGTATACATGAACGGGAACGATGGCAACGGTTTTTTCCGTGATCAGTGATTCGATTTTCGACACATCCATTGTGTAATCGACATCATTGACGTCGCAGAACACCGGCACAAAACCGCTGCGGACAATGGCGTGTGTGGTGGAAGCAAAGGTAAAGGGCGTGGTAATGACCTCGCTGCCCTCCGGGAACTGCATTGCTGCAAGAATGTTCTCCAGAGCCAGATGGCCATTGGTATACAATGCCACATGGGGCGTTCCCAGATATTGCTCCAGCTCCGCCTGCAGCTGCCGATGCTTTGCACCCATATTGGTCAGCCAGCGGCTGTCCCATAATTCCTTGATCTCCTCGCAGTATTCTTCAAAAGAAGGCATGGAGGAACGGGTTACATTGATCATAAGAATGTCCTTTCTACATTCGGACGGCAATCGTCTGCTCTCAATATTCCAGAGGAGTCAGCAGATCATGCCGCATGATGTCATTGCCATCCACATCAAGCACCTTGATGCGTGCCAATGCCTGATCATAGTTCTCTTGCAGTTCTGCAAGCGTATCTGCCTGTACAGTAAATCCGGCGATACGATCGCCGCTGTTTGTGGCATTGCACATCTGTGCCCCCTGCCACTTGAACAAATAATAATCAGACACAATGCCTTCCTGCTTCAGCTCCTCAAAACCGGATAACCGGTCGAATTTGCCGGGCTTGCAGTAGATAAAGACATTCGAAATAAATTTGTTCTCCGGCTGACGGATCTCAACATGAGGAATCTTTCCAAGCGTCAGATCCACAACCGCACTGATGACATCAAATCCGGATACTTTCTTGATCAGGCTGTATTTTACACCGCCTCCGGTTCTTGCACTGAACTCCAGCACATACACACGTTTGCCGTCGGAAATCATCTGGATCAGCATCAGTGAATTCTTCAGCCCGAATGCATCCGCAATCTGCTGTGCAGTCGTCCGAATCTGTTCCATAACCTCCGGCGTTTCTGCTACGGGATAGCGTGATCTGAAAATTACAAACTTGTCATCATCCGCTATCTTATCGCTGTACGCGGTTGATAATACATATGCCTTTCCATTTTCGATCTGTACATCAATGGTGATTTCCAGACCTTCTATGTATTCTTCTACGATCGCAGTCTTTGTTCTGCTCAGTGCAACCGCCTCGGCAAAGGCAGCCGCAAGCTCCTCGGGGTTGTATACCTTCTTTACGCCCTTTGAGCTGTTGCAGTCAACAGGCTTTACGATCATGGGATACCGCAGATCTGCAATTGCCTCCGTATCCAGCTGTGCCATAACCACATACTTCGCTGTTGAGATTTGATTCTCAAGAAACACCTTTTTCATGTACGACTTGTTCGTAACATTCAGGGCTGTCTTGTAGTCGATATAACACGGCAATCCCAGCGTTTCCGAAACACGGGCTACCGTCAGCAGAGCCTGATCCGTACAAGCGGTGATCAGAAAATCCACTTTCTGTTCCCTTGCAAGTTCGGTGATTGCTTCCACATCCAATGTGGAGATCTGATAGAATTCATCCGCATAAGGCTTTGCAACAGGATTCTCATAATAATCTGCAAGCAATACTGTGATCTCTCGTCTTTTTAATTCCTTTATCAGAGCAATCTGAGGAAATCCTCCTGCCAATACTAATGCTTTCATTCTTTTCCTCTTTTCTTTCGATATGATCAGCTGACCTTCTTTCTTTTCTTGAGAAGAACAGCTTTCACTCTATCCATAATCATTCTATAGGGGGTAAGCTTGAACAGTGCCGAAAGTGCCAGATAAACACCTGCACCGACAATAATCTGAATGATCAAGGTCAGCCAGGAAGCCAAGCCAAGATATTCAACAAGCAGCACGCATCCTCCCATAACAAGTGCTAAACAAAACGACGGTGTCAGATCCTTCACCTGTTCAAAATAAGAATAGCCAACCAATTTCTTATTCGGGAGAGCATTGACAACGCAGCTGATGATCGTTGTAAATACACCTGTCAGTGCAATTGCCATCGGTGTATGGAAAAAGACCACTGCAATAATCAGTGCAATCACACCGTATGCCTTTTTAATGATCTCCAGTATCAGGAAAATATCGCTGCGTCCCATTGCATTGATCGCCTGCAGATTACAGCTGTGAATGGGCTGAAACGCCAAGGTGAAGCAGTACACCTGCAAATAAGGCACACAGGGCAGCCACTTTTCACCCAGAAGAACATTCACAAGCGGTGCTGCAACCGCAGCCAGACCTGCCATCATGGGGAATATGATGTATGCACTTGTGCGTATGGAAGTACGCATCAGATTTCTCATACGGGTACGATCGTCCTGCTCGGAGGACAATGCGGGAAGCATTACACTCTGCACAGCACTGTTCACCGCATGGATGATGAACTGCGGGAAATGCTTGCCACGGTTATAATAACCCAGCGTTCCGCCGTCGAATTTCTTTGCAATCACAAGACTGCGAAGCTCCTGATAGAGCGTGTCGATCAGACTCGAAACCAAAAGCTTCCAGCCGAAGCTCAGCAGCACTTTAATACGCTTGAAATCACAGTGAAAGCGAAGCTTCAGCTTTACGGTGAAACGCATCACAATGCAGGCAACAACAACCTTTGAGATCGACTGTGCAACCAATGCCCACAGTCCCATGCCGTTGAGTGCCATTATAATACCCAGAACACCTGAGAAAAGCAACGCTCCGACATTGGAATAGAACACCTTGCGGAAATCCATCTCACGGTTGACCTTGGCAAGCTGTACGGAATTGAGTGCACCCGGAAACAGCATCAAAGCCAGAATTCGAAGCGGCCAGACAATATCCGGCATCTTGAAGAACACGCTGATCAGGGGGGCTGAGAAGAAAATGGCTGCATACATTACGCAGGTGATTCCCAGTGATACCCACCATACCGAAGAATAGTCATCCTCCGTTACGTCCTTGTTCCGCACCAGTGCCGAGCTGAACCCAGTCTGGATGAACACGTTTGCGACCGTCGTGAAAATGATCATCGTGGACAGAGTGCCGTAAAGCTCGGCACCGAGCAGTCTTGCCAGTATGATCTGCAGTACAAACTGTGTTCCGGTAACGCCAAATCGTTCCAGAATCTTCCAAAACAAACCTTTGGTAATCTTCTTACCATTACTACTCATTCATTCGTTCTCCTCTTACGGCGTTTACGCAGTTTCTTTAAAAAAGGAAGATACGCACACGCATAAGCATAAATCTGCTTTTTAAGTCCTGCCTGCTTCAAAAATGACTTATCATCCATTTTTACCAAGGCTTTATAATCACGCTTGAGCCAGTATACCTGCCCTTTAAACACCGACAGATGGCAGTCATACGCATGATCGGTATATTCGTCATACAGGCACATCATATCATACATTTTTTCTGCATGAAGGATTCTTCTGTCTATATTCCGCTTGTTTGCGGCACTCCAGCTGCCAACACTGAACAATCGGTATGCCGACATACACTCGGGAATGTAATAGATTTTGCCATGTGCAACCATATAGAGCAAAAGCGGTTCATCGCCAACATCGGACGCCTTTCGGAAGTCAGCGGGATTCATGATGTGATCGTGCCACAGCTCCTGCTTCATAAAGAAACTGGAAGTATGGAACGGATAGATCCTCTGAATGTCCAGAAATTGCTGCACATCATACTTGCCTTCCGCCAGTTCCCTGTAAGGACGATACTTCTCTGTCGATGTTCCGTCCTCATTGATCTCCAGGACTTTATGTACACACATGGAACAATCCGGATTGGCTTCCATCATATCATACTGCTTTTGCAGCTTGTTGGGATCCGACCAATAATCGTCGCCCTCACAAAGAGCCGTGTACTTTCCACGCACCAGATGAGCTACGTGAGCTTTCCAGATCGGAATTTTTTGCGAATGCTGGTTCTCTGTCTGCAGAATGGGACGGAACAGATCCGGATATTTTTCTGCATATTCGGTGATGATGCTCGCACTGTCATCCTTGGACGCATCATCATGAATCAGGATCTCATACGCAAAATTCGTTTTCTGGGACACGAAGCCTTCCAGTGTTTTCCGCAGGTACTTGCCATGATTATATACAAGGCACAATATACTGACTTTAATATCGCTCATAGTTTCTCCTATATTACAGATACTCCCAGATAAATCTATAGGGGAGCAGATCATGGGGATCCTGATAGGTTGTGATGATACCCCATAATACAAACACAATCTTAAGCATAACCACAATGATGACCTTTATATGTCTGTCCACCTTATTGAACCTGCTCATGATCTCCGGAATGATCATACAATATCCGAACATGAAGTAGGTCAAAAGACGGGAAACAAACCACATTTTCACTTTCAGCAGGGACAGCAGCACATATGCCATGTATCCCACAACATTCATGCAGGAAGCAGCAAGCTCGGTATTCTCCCCGTCATTCATCGTTTTGTCCTTGAATTTTGACGGCGTTGTCATATAAACGCCTATGAACAGCATGACATAAAAACAAGTCCAGATCAGAGAAAATCCGATATTACCCGTAGCCCACTCGCCAAATACATACTCATACCGTGGGAACAACCGCACGAATAATACCACAATCATATCAAACGCCACAAACATCGCTGTAGCCGCTATCAGCAGCAGCAGCAGCCTGCGTTTTGTAAGCTTGAAATCAATAATATAAAGCACATACATCAACAGCATGATGATCGCACTGGAGTGTATGAAAAACGCAATGATGATCGCAATCAATGCTTTGAGAGGTTTCCTCTGGATCATCAGATGGAACGCAATCAAAAGAACCGCTGCCGCCACAAACTGTCGGGTAATATTCAAACATGACGCAAACGTAAACGTCATGAACATAATGGCAGATACGGTAACGTCCTTAGAATACCGGTAGAAGAACCACGCAAATGTTGACAGCACAAAGATGTCCATGATGCCGTTGATCAGCCACGGGAACGGGAGAACTCGTGACACCAGCCATACAAAAAGTGTATACAAATACTGAGAATTTGCTTCTTCTCGGGTAAACGTCAAGAATTCCTGAAAATCCATTCCAAATATCAGATTCATTGACCTGACACGATTGGAATAGTCAATCGCCACATCGTATCCACGCAGTACTGCGAACAGAATCATGCCGCCAAACACGATGCTCAGATACAGTATTCTGTTACGCTTGGATCCATTGATTCGTTTGGAATCCAATCCAAGAAAAAATGCAACCAGAAGGATACAAATATATCCGATCAAATCAAATACCCCCGTTAAACACGAATCGCCGCTGTAACGTTCATCCGCAGGATCGGGCTAACGCTTCCATTCGACTAACCCTCAATGGTTTCATTCCTCTTTTGGCGATTACGGCTCCAGATGTAGAAAAACAGATCTACCAACCCAAACGTCAGCAAAAACTTCTTGATCCTTGCCCAGTTGGGAAGATTCTTATATTTTACCGATCGGATCGAAGTTCTGAACGGCTCTGTTTTCAAAAAGCATTTTACACCTTGCTTACGATTCTTTTTATCGGGATTATCCTTATGGTAGTACTTCAGTGACAACACGTCCGTAATAATCCCAAATAGAAACCGCATACAGTCATCGTTCATCCGATGGTATGCCGTATCCTGCTTCAGTTCCCCGAATGTCCGATCCATACGGGCTGCAATATTGCACAGATAATCTGCCAACAAAAGGCGATCTGCGTCTGCATTCTCGGAATATCTGTGGCACACGCTGCCTTCATTCATTCTGTAATGATAGAAAGCGTCCTCCACATACTTCAATTTGCCAAGCTTCTCAAAACAGGTCAAGACGAAAACCTTATCCTCGCTCTTGACCAGACCCTTCGGATATTCCAGCTTATGTTCAATCAGAAAATCACGGCGATACACCTTGTCCCAGCAAAAATAGATCCTTACACCGTTGCGGGGTGCACACATTGCATAACGGCAGAATTGCTCCCGTGTTTCCACATCGGAAAAGTCATAGACCTTTTCGTGTTCAAAACCCTGACTGCACGCTACCTGCTTGTTGGCGTATTCCTTGATCCGGTTAAACAAAAGGAGATCGCATCCGTCATCCTGCAAATACGCCTCAAGCTTTTCGCAGGTGTCAGTGTCGATCCAGTCATCCGCATCAACGAACATGATCCATTTGCCCCGTGCATTGGCTATACCATTATTGCGTGCCATTGACACGCCCTGATTTGCCTGATGTATCACTCTGATTCTCCGGTCGCTCTGTGCGTACTCATCACACGCCTGTGCACACGCACTCTCGCTTCCGTCATCCACCAAAAGAACCTCAAATGCCCTGTATGTCTGCTGCAGAATGCTCTGCAGACAGACTTCAAGATATTTCAGGTTCACATTATAAACAGGAATGACAATACTAAAATGGGGACATGATATGTCCTGATTTGAGGAGACGATTGTTTCCATTTTAACTTCTCCTTGTAAATGATCAGTGCTTTCTCTTATTCATACCATCCTGGTATCCCTGCATCTTTCGCACTGTATAAACAAACCACGGTTTCAGATCGCCTTTCCAATAGACCAGATCCTTTGTATTCTTCCAGCTGAACCAGGAAGGCTTCGCCTTGAATCTGTTCTTCGACTTCAAAAACCACAGTACATCGCTGTGAAAATGTCTTGCCATCAGACCGAACTTGTCATTCGGCGGATACTGCGTTACTTCTTCATCACAGCACAGTTCAACGAGCTGTCTTGCGATATTGATACCGCACATATAGCTCAGCTTAATGCCTGCTGTGATACGTCCGTTAATCTCCAGCAGAATCGGCTTTCCTGTTTCGGAATCAATCATGAAACCAACGTTTGCAAAGCCTCTCCAGTTCATTGCCTTCAGCAGTTCACCGGCATACTTCAGTGCCTCCGGAGAGTCAACCGACTGGATCAGTACTGCTGTACCGGCATCCAGCGGGAACCATCTGAGCACGTCTTGTGCCATGGACATACATACATTATTGTGCTGGTCAATGAAAAGATAGGTGCCGATTCGCTTATCGAACTTTACAAATTCCTGCACGACATACTCGTCAACGTTCAATTCACCGCTTTCAAGTCTTGCACGGAATTCTTCTTCTGTATTAAACTTATGAAACCCGATGGATCCAACGCCATTACGGGGTTTGATGATGATCGGGAACGTGGCATTTGCAAGATAATCCTCAATATCCTGTCCCTCTCTGCGGGTGTAAGGACAGGGAATGCCATTGTCCAGAGCCACTTCAAATGTTCTCTGCTTGTTAAACGCCTGAATGTAGGACTCTCTCGGAGCACAGGCAATCTTTACATATTTTTTGTACTCTGCCTCATTCCGTGTGACCTTGTTCGTCGTCATTTCCGCAACGGGGAACAGAACGTCATATTCGCCGGTCTGAAGTGTTTTCAGCAAAACATCTTCAAAGCCGTCATAGGAACCCGCTGCATCCTCATGCAGGATCTTTTTGTCAGGCAGTTTCGAGGCATAACAAACGTCGAACTTAGAAGAACAAAGTACTGTAACATGACAGCCGATGTCCTTCAAGCCATGCAGCATTGTGAGCGTCTGCCTTGCACCGCCATCTGTTAATAAAACTCTTATCTTACTGAAATCCATTTTCTTCGCTCCTGTCATTTACTGTGTAACCAGCACTTCTTCGCCGAATACAGCATCATGTGCTGCCTGCTCATTCTTGGTATACGGGAACTCTCTTTTTTTCAAAACCACGATCTGAAAGATCAGCGAGATCGTTCTGAAAATACAATAAAGATCCACCCCGATGCTCCGCTTTTCCACATACATCCTTGCCAGTTCTCTACGCACGGGGATGATCTTCTGTATGTACTCGTCGTTACTTGAAACCACCAGTTCTCCATGTGCATAATCGAACAGGCTGTCATAACACGCCAGACCGGGCTTTACCTCGGAAATGCAGGCGTATTTGTCAACGTAGTTCTTTTCGGAGCTTTCCTTGGATATAGGTCGGGGCCCGACCACCGACATATGTCCCAACAGGATATTTAACAACTGCGGAAGTTCGTCGATTTTGGATTTTCTCATGAAACTTCCGTACTTAAACACTCGTGTATTTCCAACAAAGCTGCCTTCGCTTCTCTGTCCCTCATGCTTCGGCTGAAACACGTGCATGGAACGGAACTTATACATCGTAAACGGCTTGTTGCCCCGGCAAACTCTGTAGGATTTATAAAAAACAGGTCCCTTGCTGGATATCTTTATCGCTATGATACTGATCAGCCAGATCGGAGAAGTCACAATGATAGCAGCAAGAGAACTCAATATGTCGAATGATCTTTTTACAAAATGATAGAATATCCGACTCATAGTACGCACCTCTTTATCTGATTTCCCGAACTAACATAAAAGCTTCTGCTGCCTTGACATTCACCGTTGCTCCACGGAATCTCGCCAATGCCTCGATCGCTTCAAGGGAGCGAAGATCCGGAAAATCATGCATCTGAGATTTAAAAAAGCTCAGTGCTTCTTTTTTTGCTTCTATGTAATCCGTAATATCCTCATAGACATTCGGGATAAACGTATTCTGATATGTCGGCGTGTTGATGCCTGTCTCGGACAGTGTTTCATACACATAAACCCGCTTTGCAGCGTAGGAATTCTTCGCACGCAGCGAAACCATTGCCGCTTCCGTTGTCATCTGGTGATCCTTCTGCATATCGCCCCAGAAGGGAAGATACACTTCATCGGGCTGTACCTTTCTGAACATATCGTCGAACGCCTTATTCACTTCCAGACGTGAAAACTGTTCAATGCGGTTTGCCCCAAAGGGCAGTCCGATGTATTCGTCCACGCCGCAGAAAGCATGGGCTTTCTGCATCTCACGATGAATGATCTGCGTACACTCCGGCAGAACCTCGCCCTCTCTGGCTGTAACAAGACATACTGTTACATGATCACCGGCTGCTTTTCGTTTTAAAATCGTTCCGCCAACGCCCAGAATCTCATCGTCACGATGCGGTGCCACAACAAGTACTTTCACTGATAAACCCTTCCTTATGCCACAAATTATTCCTGACTCTCAATATATGCCTGATAGAAGTCCTTTGCGTCGATCTTACGCAGGCCCTTCTGTTCAAAAAAGCTTCTTACGCTCTCCTTGGCAAGAACCGGCCCGCACATTACCTGCTCGTAATCCATTGCAGGATGGGAGTTGATCTCGCAAAGCTTCATGCCGTCCTCTGTGATGATAATGTCAAGTCCCAGATAATCCAGAGAAGCAACATGACCGCAGAGATTGTCGATCAGCTGACGCACGGTCTGCCAGTTCGGAAGTCCTGTCGTCTTCCACTCAACATTGGTATCCGGATGCTTCTGCAGCATCCACACACCATCCGGTGTATATCTCTTATAACGGATGCAGAAATCCTTGTATTTGCCGGTTTCAAAATCAAAGCCGACGCCGACGCCGCCGGAGGACAGATTGCTGGCACCACCGTTTACAGATGTTCCGAATCTTGCATAGGATACAGCACATGACCATTCAGCGGGTGCATAACGATCTTCGGGAACGCTCTTGCACATGATCACACGGAGTGTGCATTCACTGTCCGGCCAGACTACTGCAAGATCACGATGCTGACGTGCGTACTCAGTAATGATGTAGTTACGCATCGTATCACGGATCTCCTCAAAACGAGCCATATCAATGGGTTTGTTGTTTTCGTAGATGCCATCCTCACGCAACTCCAGCTTGATAAATCCAAGACCGCCGGAAGTACCGGAATTCGGCTTCATCGCCAGAACCTTCTTCTGCTGCAGAAGATTCCAGAGGAAGTCCTTGTCCTTCTGGATGTCCTCAGGGCAGTCCATCAGATAGGTAAAGCGGCCGCCGCACAGATCATTTTCCACATAGACATAATAATCCGGCATGGTTTCTTCGCAGCCGTTGCTGTTGAGAACATATTTCAATGTAGTCTTATCGAGCCACTTCAGGAAGTGGTTGTTCATCGGGTGGAGCATGAAGTACTGATAGTCCGGAACATAATTCATGTAGTTTTCTTCCGTCAGTCCGTAAAGCTCAATACGTCCGGGATAGAAACCACGCTCCAAAGCCCACTTCTTCTTTTCCTCATCCATGACAGGAAAAGCCGCTTCGTCATCCTTCAGCTTCTTTACAAACATTCCTGCCCATCTGTGATCCATACCTAAATTACGGATCTTCTCAAGTAAGACTTCATAATTTGTCATTGTCTTTCCTCCTGCTATGTTCATCCGCTTTCATCATCCATGAACACATTTCATTCAAAACAGCTGCGGATTATCTCAATAATAATGTCCTGTTCTTCCGCCGTCATCTTGTTGTCGGACGGCAGGCAAAGTCCACGCTCGAAAATATCCATACCGACATCCTCACAGCCGCCGTCAATGTAGGCGTTTGTTCTGGCTCTGCCATTGCCCTGTGCTGTCACGAACGGATTCATACGGAAAATCGGCTGCATATGCATCGGCTTCCAGATCGGTCTGCCTTCTGCATTATACTTCGCCAGCTTTTCAAGAATTTCAGTGGGACAGGTCTTTCCGGGTTCGCTGATATAGAGAGCATCCTGCTCACCGCGAACCTGTCTGCACATTGCTTCCTTGTCGATCAGCATACAGGAAAGCCAGAAATTCGGCTCCATTTCACCCTCAATATAAGGATTCATCTGTACGGGAAGATCCTTGAAGCCCTCCTTGTATCTCTCATAAATCGCCTTTTTGCTGGAGATATGCTCCTCCAGATAGGGCATCTGTCCACGAACCACGCCTGCGATCACGTTGGACATTCTATAGTTGTAACCGATTTCTTCGTGCTGATACCACGCAGCCGCTTCACGGCTCTGCGTTGACCATTTCCGCACCTTTTCGGCATCTTCCTTGCTGTCAGTCAGGAACATTCCGCCGGAGCTTCCGGTGATGATCTTGTTGCCGTTAAAGCTGATGGCACTGTAGTCACCGAACGTACCTGTCTGTTTTCCTTTATATGTTGCACCGAAGGATTCGGCAGCATCCTCAATGATCAAGGCACCATGTCTGTCGCAGATTGCTTTGATCTCGTCGATCTTCGCAGGTGTGCCATAGAGATGCACCAGTATAACAAGCTTTACATCGGGATACAGCTCAAAAGCCTTTTCAAGTGCGGCAGAATCCATATTCCATGTATCACGCTCGGTATCAATAAAGACGATCTCTGCACCCTCATATGCTGCGGGATTCACCGTTGCAGCAAATGTCACATCGGAGCAGAACACCTTACGTCCCTGAAGTGTTCCCTCATTAGCCTTGGGCATACCGTAGAGCTTTTCGCCCGCAAGCTTCACTGCCAGATGCAGCGACGCTGTTCCGCAGGAAAGTGCAACAGAGTATGCACATCCGGCATATTCTGCGACCTGCCGTTCCAGCTCGTTGATATTCTCCCCCACCGTGGACATCCAGTTCTTTTCATATGCTTCTGTCACATAGCGAAGCTCCTCGCCATGCATTGTGGGCGTTGCCAGCCACACCTTTTTATCAAATGGTTTCAATTCCATGAAATCCGCCTTTCACGTTTCTCTCAATGCGAATCACCCGTTCTGCTCATGCATTGCAATGATCAGAAGCTTTCAATGATGTCAGTTTACTTTCTTCCCTTTTTCTGAACAGGCTTTTCCGCTTCAGCGGACTTTTCTGTTTCCTCAGCCTTATCAGCCTTTGTTTCAATTGCCGCAGTTTTCTCGCAAACGCCTTCATTCAGACGATACTGATCTGCCAATGCACGCACTACAACATACATTGCAAAAGCAACAAACAGGGCGATCTCCGTAAGCAGAACAGCCTTAACAGCACTTGATCCGCGAGTTGTAACATTCAGAGTTGCAGGCACAATCACAGTGCACGCATTGACATACGCAACATTCTCATAGAACTCATCCGCAGTTTCATTTACGGTAGCCAGAATGTTTTCGATCTTCTTATACAAAGAATCCAGTCTTTCATCCAACACCTTCATCTGTGCCTTGGATGTCACTGTGCTTGTTTCATTCAGCTTTGTCACACGATACTCATAATATGTAATATCCTTCACGCACTGTGCGATCTCATCCTGCACTTTCAGCTTCTGCTTGATCATGTCATCATACTGCTTGGAAGTCTGACCCACAGTTACATTGCCGCCATCAGAGTTCGGCATTACCAGAACAGTATCCTTCTGATAATTGGCAATGGATTCCTCAATAGAAGCAAGGTTGGTTTCGGCAGCAGTCTGTGTACGCTGCAGGGACTGAATGCGGTATTCATAATATGTCAGCAGCTGTTCCTTGTCCTTTGTTACATTATTAACAGAAACATAGGAGGAAAGCCAATCCAGATCCTCCATACGGATAATATCAAGTGCTGCAACGAGGTCGGAGAAGGAATAGCCCGTGTTGACAGAACGGAAATTCGTAGTATCCTCCGATGCCAGAGAAGAAACGTATTTCTGTGCAGAGCTCAGTGTAGTATCAAACACCTCGATCACACGCTCATAGTCATATTCCTGATAATCAACAGCCAGAACCGCACTGCCCAGAGCCTTGTTGTAGCCGTAGGTTTCATAAAAATGGCGTTTGTACGCCGTGAGAAGTGCGTCCATCAATGCAACACCCTGCTCACCGCTGATGCCCGCTGTCTTAGGATACAGTGTGATGGTAAAACGGGTAGGATGATAAGAAACGCCGAGCATCGACTTTACTGCACTCAACGCACTGGAACCGCCGGTTTCAAAAATAGACTTATAACCTGTAAGCTCCTGATAGGAATCTTCCGGCATAATGCCCTTAATTTTGATGGCATTACGCAGATCATCAATCAGAACCTCATCATATTCTTCTCCCAATGAAATCAACGCAGACTTCAGTACGGCAGGGGACTTGATCGCTGTCGCATCAAACTCATTTCCTGCAGGATCCTTTCCTTTCTCTACGCCATCAAAGGTAAACTCTACGATTGCCTGCACTGAAGAATTGGAAGTTTTCGTCATCATTGTCATGGCACTCGCAGCAACGCCCAGAATGATCGCAAGAACAAGCCAGAGCACAAACACACGCCTTGCCTGCCTTACCAGCGAACGCAATGTTAAAAGCGGTTTTTCATCTTTATCGTTTTGTTTCAGCACAAGGTTGATATTCTTTTCTTCTGACATATGTTAATCCTCTCAATTCCTTTGTATTCGACGCTCCAAAAACGTCTCAAACGGTATCACACGACTCGTCATTTCGTTTTCTTGTCGCCACATTGCTATCTCATCATAATGATTTCTAAAAAGTCACAAAACAGACCACCTGTCGACAGACCTCTTTTTTTATTATAACACAAACGTAATCATAATGCAAGTAGAAATCAGTACCTCACCTCTTTTTTTTTTTCGACAATATACACAAAAAAATTCATATTTTTTCTCGAAAATACCCAATGTACGCTGATTTTGGCAATTTTCGAGCGTTCATAAAAATGTCATATTTCCGATTTTATCCTCTTTTTCGTGTTGATCGGCACGAAAATATTACGTTCAGTATAGAAGCTTGAGAGCTGTACCGCAGAAAACCGTGCAGCCGGAATCCAGACCACACGGTTTAAAAGAATTAGCTATTGCGAAAGCAGTTCACGCTTCATAAGAGCAAGGTCGTATGCATCGAGTATGCCGTCATTACAGAAATCGCCCGCCTTCCAGTTGCCGATCTCATCGTAGCCGAGCAGCCATTTCTGCAGCATGATCACATCGGGGATATTGAACTTTCCATCCTCGTTGACGTCGCCCAATGCTGGGGTGAAGCTGAAGTTGTCGATGTTGAACAAATATCCGTCATCGCCCTTGCAGACGAAATACAGATCCTGCACGCCGACACCCACATCCGTCTTACAGGTAAAGGTCTGGTAATCCTGCCAGTCCCCTGTCACATCAATGGTACAGGTGCCGACGATCGGGCCATCCTCGCTGCCGGTGTGGATCTCCAGCTGACCGCCGGAGCCTGCACTGGAGGCACTTACGGTGAATGCCGACGCACCACGGGAGAAATCCACATCACGGAGTGCAAATGCACAGCCGTTTTGGATGAATCCGAGATCGCTGCGTCCTGTGTCGGAGTTTTCGATCTGAATCGTACCATAGAGGAAATGGCTGTCCTCTGCTTCGATCGGCGGATCATAGGGGTTGATGCCCGTCGGTGCGGATGAAGCACTCCAAAGCTCCAGCTCGCACACCTTGGCTCCGCCGTCATTATTCCGTGTACCCGTCATGATCTCCAGACGGTAATATCTTGCATTTACCGCAAGGGGTCTTGTTACAGTCGTTTTGGTGTTGCCGTACAGCACATCCGCATCCGTCCATGTGTTTCCGTCGTTGCTGGTCTGCAGCTTAAAATCACGGGCATTGAGGTTTCCGCCGCCGAAACGTACTGTCCACTTGTGTACTTCTGTTTCTTCTCCCAGATCAACGGTGATCCAGTTGTCCTTGGTTCCCTTTGCAGCTTCCCATGCACTTGCCTTGTTTCCGTCAAATGCCGCTGCTGCGGTACCGGTGGAAGCAGATGCCGTCTGATTCTTCGCAGCATTGCCAAGAACCTGCGTTTTGTCAATCAGGCGGAGCATACCGTCGAGATGGTATTCCGCATCCTTCTCCGTTTCAAAGCTGATTCTTGCATTTCCGTAGCGGAGATTACATACATTACCGGATTTCGAAAGAACGGTAACGCCCGTCAGTCTGCCGTTTTCCCAGTTCATTTCGGTGATCTCAAAGTTTCCTCTTGCACACAGACCATTGACATGACCTGTGCTCCAATCAGAAGGAAGTGCGGGAAGCAGCGAAATTTCGTTATTATGGCTCTGCAGGAGCATTTCTGTTACGCCCGAGGTAAAGCCGAAATTACCGTCGATCTGGAAGGGCGGATGTGCATCCCAGAGGTTCGCATATAATCTGCCGCTTTCCGTGCCGTTTACGGGAGTGATCAGGAGCTTGACGAGATTATATGCGTGCTCGCCGTCCTCCAGTCTTGCCCAGCAATTGAGCTTCCATGCTTCCGACCAGCCCGTACCCATGTCGCCGCGGTGTTCCAGCGAAGTCTTTGCAGCCTGTGCGATTTCAGGGTTAGTGGATACACTGTATTCATTTCCGGGGAACAGGCCGTAGATATGGGAGATGTGGCGATGGGTTTCATTCGGATTATCCCAGTCATACGCCCATTCCATGAGCTGACCATGCTTTCCTACCGTGGGAGGCTTGATCAGGGAGAGCTTCTGTTCAAGCTGACTGCGAAGATCGGTATCCACACCAAGCTGTGCGGACGCCTGTGCAACACCCTGGAACAGCTCACGAGTAATGGCATTGTCCATCGTTACACCGTAGGAGCAATGTACATTGTCGTTCCATGCATAGCCGGGCAAACCAAGCTCCGGAGATGCACTGGGGCTGATGACCATGTAGTTCTGACCGCTGATTTCCTGTGAAATCATCAGTTCATTCAGAAATTCCGCACTGCCTTTGATCACAGGATAGATTTCCTCAAGATACGCCTCATCCTGATTGAACAGGTATGCGTCGTAGAGCATATTGGAGATCCATGCACCGCCCGTCGGCCACAGACCCCATGTACCGTCGATCGGGCCGGTACGATTCCACAGATCCGTATTGTGATGCAGCACCCAGCCCTTGTCAATGCCGTACTGCGTCTTTGCAGTCTTGCTGCCGTTGATCGTCAGTGCCTTTGCCTTTTCCACGAATGGCGTAAAGCATTCCTCAAGATTCGTCGTCAGTGCCGGCCAGTAGTTCATTTCGTAGTTGATGTTGGTCGTCGACTTACTGCCCCACGCAGGTGCGGAGTATTTATTCCAGATGCCCTGCAGATTCATTGCCTGTGCGTCACGGGATGCACTGATCATCAGATAGCGTCCGAACTGGTAAAGCAGCTCCACCATTTTCGGATCGTTTGACTTTCCGAATTCCTCAATTCTCGCCTCAACCGTCTTACTGTTGCTCACAGAGCTGTCACCGCCAAGATCCAGATCCACACGATGGATCATGGAGCTGAAATCCGCTGCATGACGCTCGTACAATTCGTCATATGTCATACCTGCAACACGCTGCATATCCTTTGCGGCATCGCCTTTTTCATCGCCGTTGCAGGTCTGTGCGTCAATGAAATTCGTGCGGATGGAGGTGAGCAGCAGCACAGAATCCGCACCATTTACCTGCAGCGTGCCGTTTCCTGCCGTCATATTTCCGCCCTGCGGAATCACCTTTGTGCGTGCACAGTAATACACAGCTCCCCTTGTCCAGCAGTCGTCATCGCCGTGACCTGTGGCAACAACAGTGTCGCCATCAACGGCAACCGAACCATTGAGCAGTCCGTCATAGCCCACGCCCACGGATACCGAGCCCGCCTGATCGCAGGTAATCCGTGTGACCATGACCTGATCGGGGTAGCTGACAAAGCTTTCACGCAGATAACGCTTGCCGCCGTGCGTGTACGTTGTGCTTGCCACTGCCGTATTCATATCAAGCTGGCGGGTATAATCCGAAACATTCTCGTGCCCCGTCGCAAGCTTGAGCATACCCACCTTCTGATATTTCGCCTGACCGCCGCCGATCATCTTCGAACCAATGATGTCATTGGCTTCC
>JAZOBK010000236.1:0-4634 GCA_045595985.1 Oscillospiraceae bacterium | reverse complement strand
AGCTGCTTCGCTTTGCAAAGGATAATCACATTCCGACGGCAGCCTTTGCGGATTGCCACGAACCGCACTGCATCGAATTTCAATCGTTCCCTCCCCACTGCATCAAGGGTACAAGCGAATCAGAAATCGCCCCATCTCTTTGCAGCATCGGCGGTTTTGAGAGAATCGAGAAAAACTCCACTAATGGTTTTCTGACGCAGGGATTCCGGAATTTCCTGCAGGCACACCCCGAATGCGAACGATTCGTAGTATGCGGTGTCTGCACGGACATCTGCGTGATGCAGTTTGCACTTTCCCTCAAAACCTACGGAAACCAGACGGATCGCCCGTTGGAGGTTATCATCCCCGTAAACGCCGTGGAAACCTACGACGCTCCCGGACATAACGCCGATCTTATGCAGACAATGGCTTTGCAGTTCATGGCACAGGCAGGCATTACTCTGACGGCGGAGGTGGAATATGATGGATGAACGTAATCTGACGATGCTCGTGGATTTCTACGAGCTGACAATGGGAAACGGCTTTCTGGAGAACGGCAGAAGCGAGCAGATCGTATATTTTGATATGTTTTACCGAAAAGCCCCTGACAATGCGGCATATGCCATTGCCGCAGGTCTGGAACAGGTGATCGAATATATCCGTTCACTGCATTTCACGGAGGAGGATATTGCCTACCTTCGCAGCCGCAATCTGTTCAGCGAGGCGTTTCTGGACTATCTGCGAAATTTCCGGTTTACCTGCGATGTCTGGGCAGTTCCCGAGGGCACACCCGTATTTCCGCACGAACCGCTTGTGACGGTGCGTGGGCCTGCCATTCAGGCACAGCTCATCGAAACCATGGTGTTGCTGAGCATCAATCATCAGAGTCTGATCGCTACCAAGGCAAACCGCATTGTGACCGCCGCACAGGGAAAGCCCGTAATGGAATTCGGTTCCCGTCGGGCACAGGGCTATGATGGTGCGGTTTACGGGGCAAGAGCTGCCTACATCGGCGGATGTGCGGGCACAGCCTGTGCCATTGCAGATACAGCTTTCTCCATCCCCGCACTGGGCACAATGGCTCACAGCTGGGTACAGCTGTTTGATTCCGAGCTGGAGGCTTTCGAAGCATATGCCAAGGTGTACCCCAATGACTGCACGCTGCTGGTGGATACCTATAATGTGCTGAGATCCGGTATTCCGAACGCCATCAAGGTATTTAAAAAACTGGAGGAACAAGGTCACAGGGGACGCGGCGTCCGCATCGACAGTGGTGATATTGCGTATCTTTCCAAGCGTGCACGGGAGATGTTCGACGAAGCGGGACTCCCCTACATTCAGATCGTGGCATCCAATTCTCTGGATGAATACATCATCCGTGAGCTGCTCGCACAGGGTGCAAAAATTGATAGCTTCGGCGTGGGCGAACGTCTGGTAACTTCCCGTTCCGAGCCTGTATTCGGCGGTGTCTACAAGCTTGCCGCTGTGGAAGAAAACGGCGAGATCATCCCCAAGATCAAGCTTTCCGAAAATGCGGTAAAAATCACAAATCCGTCTTTTAAGACGGTTTGGAGATTGTATGATCGCAACACCGAACAAATGCTGGCGGATGTGATGACACTCCACGATGAAGTGATCGACGATACACAGCCGTATGAGATTTTCGATCCCGAGTACACCTACAAACGCAAGACGCTGACGAATTTCCGTGCAGAACGGCTGCTTGTACCGATATTCGTAAAGGGCGAGTGCGTTTACGAATGCCCGACACTCCCCGAAATTCAAAGGTACTGCCGTGCGGAGCTTTCCCATCTCTGGGAAGAAGTCAAGCGATTTGAGAATCCGCAGAATTATTATGTGGATCTGTCCCAGAAGCTCTGGGATCTCAAGCATGAGATGCTCAGCAGAAAGTACGAAGCATAATTCCCTGCCCCTCACGGGGCAGGCATACATACAGAACAGGAGATTGAATCATGAAAAAAATTGGAATTATCGGTGCTATGCCATCAGAACTCAAGGACATTCAGGGTGTACAGGTAAACCCTGTAACCACTGAAATTGCAGGCTACTCATTTTTTGAGAGCAAGCATGGCGAAAACGAGATCGTTACTGCCTGCTGCGGTATCGGCAAAGTGAATGCCGCACTGTGCACGCAGGTGATGATCGACAGATTCGGCGTGGACTGCATCATCAACACTGGCATTGCCGGCGGTATGCACGGGGATGTAAAACTCTGCGACATCGTGGTTTCTACAAGCGTCCTTCCCCACGACCTTGACGCACATTTTCTTGCCGATTATCCGCCCTACTGTGCGGAATACGGTGCGGATGAACAATTGCAGGCACTTGCGAAAGCCGTATGCACCGAAATGGGCATCACCGTACACAGCGGAAAGATCGTTTCGGGCGATGCATTCATCACGGACAGTGCAGTAAAAGCCGGCATCAAGGAAAAATTCGACCCGTATGCGGTAGATATGGAAACAGCGGCAATCGGTCAGGCGGCATGGAGAAACAAGGTGCCGTTCGTGAGCGTTCGCTGCATTTCCGATCTTGCGGATGATGACGGTGCGATGTCCTTTGACCAGTTTGAGGTGATCGCCGCAAAACGAGTTGCGGATATTGTAATGGCGATGTGTGCAAAATAATGAAAGGAACTGCCATCGTAATCGCCGCAGTGTTTCTTTGTAGTCTGCTGACTGCCTGCAGCAGTGGAAACACGGGGCAGGAACTGAATTATGTGAATAAGTCAAATTCACAGGTGGAGCAAGACATTGCAGCGTATCTGAAAGAAAAGTATGATCAGGAATTTACGGTAGCGGTATCAGATCGTCCGAATCATTTGTACAGCAGCTACGAAGCAACAGCATATGATGAAAAGCAAAATGATTTTGAAGTCAGCATCACTTATTATGACGAGGAGCTTTTCAGCGTAAGTGAAAGTTACTTGCTGTATGGTTTAAAGGATGATTTTGAAGCATGGTTCACGGAACTTGCAGATCCGTATATTGATTCCGAGTTTAAAGTGTTTTTTATTCCGATGAGCGATTTACCCTCAGAATACCATGAGTGCAAAAATGTGACAGACTTTTTGGAAATGTCAAAAACAGGAACTTATTACGGTTTACGCTTCACCATAGTATTGCCAAGTCAGTCGTATGATGATGATATTGCAGCTAAAACCAATGCGATTGCCGCTGAAATGCTAAACCAACGCATTCGTGGACAAATTACAACAATTGCCTATCAGGATGAAGAGGTTTATGATCAAATACACACTAAAAAGGATGAACGACATTTTTGGACGCATTCGTACAAAAACGTGAATTGCACCGGTACCATACAAATGGACTTTAACCTTGTTGAGGCTGAATTAAGATTTACAGATTAATGGTGAAGAATCAGTTGAATTTCCCGAGATAAGCACAAAGAGAAAACACAAAGCTCCAAAACGCAAAGGACTCCCAAATATATCGGGAGTCCTTCTTGCATCTAAAACGGTGTCACATCATACATCCGCTTCAGCTTTTCCAGTGCTTTCTTTTCCAGTCGGGAAACTTAGTTTAGGAATTATTATAAATGCTCGGCTATTTTAAGTTCAGGAAACTTGAAATGAATATCAAGCTCCTTGTTTTCGGATAATTCAATCCTTTCAATAAGGCTTACGAACAGCTCACGAGTATAATTCTCAGATTCAGTAAATCTCTTTGCAAGCTCTTTGATTTTATCCTCGCTGATTGTCGGATTGTCCTTTTTGCTGTTTTCAAGTTCAGTCAGCTTAATTCGGGCTTTTCCTTCTACATCTCTGAGCTTTGTGTAAATTCGCTGAAAGGTCTGATTGTCAATGTTGCCTGAGAGTTTATCATCATAAGCGTTGTCAATCTTCATGCGAATAGATTCAATCTTAGTTTTCAGAGCAATTATATCTCTGCCTTGCTTACGAAGCTCAGCTTCAATCTGCTTCTGAGCCTTTTCTGTGAGATTTTGTGTATCAAGGCAACTGAGATAGTTCTCACATACTCTGCGAACCTCACATATCACTGCATTTGATACATCCTCTACCCTAACACAATGGCAAGTGCATTCGTGTAACTGAGTGAAACGCTGATAAGTCCTGCACACAAAGTACATCACCGATTTATCGCCAGCCAACTTTCGCTTAATAGTTGCAAGGGAATAACCGCATTCCTTACAGAAAACAATACCCTTTAACGGAAAGTCGTAAGTCCTGTGCCTTGTATGTGTTCTGCTCTTAATGAGTTCGCCTACCTTTTGGAAAGTCTCCTTATCAATGATAGCTTCGTGGGTGTTTTCTACTACTATCCATTTCTCACGAGGGATTTTTATAAGCTTATCTATTTTGTAGCTTGCTTTTTTCACTCGTCCCTGCACCATATTTCCTATGTAGACTTCGTTCTGAAGCATTTCACTTATGCGTTCAGAACTCCATTTACCAGAGAATGGTGCCTCTTTTTTAAGCTTTATTTTTGCATATTGAGCTGGAGTGGGAATACCTTCTGTTGTCAGGGTTAATGCTATTTTATGACAGGACACTCCGTCAAGTGCAAGCTTAAAAATGCGTTTTACAATTTCGGAAGCTTGCTCATCAATGATGATAGCGTTTTTATTAACAGGAGACTTTTTGTAGCCATAAG
>JAZOBK010000235.1:0-12389 GCA_045595985.1 Oscillospiraceae bacterium | reverse complement strand
GGATCAGCTCCGGAATGGAGATGGCGGGGTGGGTGTCGTTGAGCTGCACGGTGAGGGCGTCGGCAAGATTCTCCATCGTTTCGTTGTCCTCAAAGTGCTTCTTCAAAAGATCCTGCAAGGACGCCGAGCAGAAGAAATACTGCTGCTTGAGTCTTAGCTTCTTGCCCTCATCGGTGTCGTCGTTCGGATACAGGCAGCGGGAAATATTCTCCGCATAGATCTGTTCCGCACAGGCTTCAAGATACCTCTGGCTGTTGAATGTGTGGAAATCGAATTCCTTCAAAGGCTCTGCCTGCCACAGACGCAGGGTGCCGATGTGCTTTGTACCATAGCCAATGATGGGCATATCATAGGGAACTGCCTTCACGACCTGATCGCTGTAGCGGACAAGCACGGTGTCCTCCTCACAGCGAACCGACCACGCATCGCCGTATTTTGTCCAGTCGTCCGCATCCTCCTTCTGGAATCCCTCCCGAATATCCTGCTTGAACAGACCGTACTTGTAACGGATGCCGTAGCCGTCCAGCGGCAGATCGAGGGTTGCCGCACTGTCGAGGAAGCAAGCCGCAAGTCTGCCAAGTCCTCCGTTGCCGAGGGCGGCGTCCTCAATGCATTCAAGCTCGGTGAGGGATGTGCCAAGCTCCTGCATGGCGGCTTCCACTTCTTCGTAGATACCAAGGCAGAGAAGATTGTTGAAAATGCTCCGTCCCATGAGAAATTCCATCGAGAAGTAGCACGCATGACGGGTGTTTCTGTGTGCCGCACGGCTGTCCTCCCAGTTTTCGGTCATGAGGTTCATCACCATTTCACCGATGATGCTGTGCAGCTCCTGCGGCGTGGTTTCCTCCACGGGCTTGGTGAGCGAGCCTTCGATATATCTCAGAAAAATGTCCTTACTGTAGTGCATCATTCGTTTGTTTCCTCCGTATTTTCGGTAATTTCCGCCTGCGGCACATTTCTGCCGTAGGTGCGGTTGAGTCTGCGGATCTCTGCTGCAAGCTCCGCTGTAAAATCGGACGCATCCGTGCGGAACTGCCAGTTGCCGCCCAGCACCGAGGGTGTATTCATGCGGCAGCTCTTGTCGGAACGCAGGAAATCCTGCATCTGTGCCACGGCAAGATCCGCAATGCTCTGCCAGCAGCAAGCCACCATCGCATCGGGAATGCGGGACTTCTTCTTGACACGCAGATACTGCTTTGCGTACTTGACGGTCTTTTTGTCGGAAGCCTCCAGCCAGCCACGCAGGGTTTCGTTATCGTGTGTCCCCGTATATACCACGCAGTTTTGGGATGTGAAATTATGCGGCAGGTGTTCGTTCTGCGGATCGGAATCAAAGCCGAACTGCAATACCTTCATACCCGGATATTTGAGTGCTTTGAGCATCCTGCGTACAGCGGGCGTGATGAATCCGAGATCCTCCGCAATGATCCGCAGATCACCCAGCTCTTTTTTCACGGAAAGGAACAGAGCCTTGTTCGGGCCTTTACGCCATCTGCCGTGCTCGGCGGTTTCGCTGCCGTAGGGAATGGCGTAATAGCTTTCAAATCCACGGAAATGGTCGATGCGGATGACATCATAGAGGGATGCGGCGTATTTCAGCCGAGCCTTCCACCAGACATAATCCGTTTGCTTGTGGTAGCTCCAGTCATAGAGGGGGTTGCCCCAGAGCTGCCCCGTCGGGGAAAACGGATCGGGCGGGCAGCCTGCCACTTCAATGGGGCATTTGTTTTCATCCAGTGCGAAAAGCTGCGGAGAAACCCACACATCCGCACTGTCATAGGCTACATAGATGGGCATATCACCGATGATCTCAACACCGTTTTCGTTGGCATAGGCTTTCAGTGCCTGCCACTGCTGCATGAACAAAAACTGAATAAAGCAGTGCAGCTCGATTTCCTCGGAAAGCTCCTTTTTGACGGTTTCCAGTGCTTTTTTTTCACGCATCGCAAGCTCCGGTTCCCATTCGTACCACGGCTTGCCGTCATGCTGTTCCTTCAGTGCCATAAAAAGGGCATAGTCGGGCAGCCAGCTTTTCTGTGCGGTCTTGAAGCCACGGTAGCCACGCAGGGGCTTTTCACGGAATTTCGCAAATGCCCTTCGCAGAACCGTAATGTTGTTGCGGTACAGCAGCTCATAATCCACGCTGTCGCCCGTTCTCTGCCAGAGCATGGAAGCGTAGTCCTCGTGCGTGAGCAGTCCCTGCTCCTCAAGCATTGCAAAGTCAATGAAATAGGGGTTCCCCGCATACACGGAAAACGACTGATAGGGCGAATCCCCATAGCTTGTGGGGGACAGCGGAAGTATCTGCCAGTAAGCCGTTTCGCTTGCCTTCAGAAAATCTATAAAATTATATGCCTCCCTGCCCATTCTGCCGATACCGAATCGGGAAGGCAGACTGGAAATATGCATCAGTATGCCGCTTCTTCGCATGGTGTAAAGCCTCCTTAATTCAATAGTATACTTTTGTGGGGGACGCCGTCCCTAACTGGGACCCGTCCCCTCTGCCCTTGCGGGCATCTCCCCACACCGTGGGGACTCACCCCACACCCCCTGCCAAAGGGATGTACATCCCTTTGGAATCCCAAGGCGTTTCGCCATTGCCCCCGAAGGGGACAAAGGCGAAACGTTAGTGTTGCAAGAATCACATTCTTTGGCGGAGTATTGGGAAAACCGCATCCTCACAAAGATTACTGATGTATTACGTAGTTTCATTATCAATGAGAAAAGTCTGTACATTATCCAGTTTTTTCACCATCTGTCTGGTACGCACGCCCACGAGCTTATCCAGCTCATCGCTTGCACTTTGCATTTTATCCTGTGTTCTTGCCAGTGCGTCGGCGAATTTATGGAATTCGGTGCGTACCTCACCGAGCACCTTCCAGACCTCGCCGCTGTACTTCTGCACGGCAACGCTCTGGAATCCCATCTGCAGCGTGCAGAGGATCGCAGCGATGGTTGTCGGGCCTGTGATGAACACCCTGTATTTGCGGAACACTTCTTCGGGCAGCTCCAGCCGCGCCGCCTCGGTGTAAAGTCCCTCCGTCGGCAGAAAGAGAATGCCGAAATCCGTCGTCTGCGGGGGATCTATATATTTTGCAGCAATGTCCTGTGCCTCGCTGCGGATGCGTGCGGCAAGCTGCTTCTGTGCCTCTGTAACCGCTGCCTTTTCGCCCGATTCGTAGGCGTCCTGCAGATGCACATAGGTATCGCCCGCAAATTTGGCATCAATCGGCAGGAGCACTTCGCCGTCGGTTCTGTCGGGCATCCGCACGGCGAATTCCACGGTGCCCTTGCCGAGCTTCGCATTCTGTACATACTGTTCCTCGCTCAGCACATCCGAAAGCAGTGCACCGAGCTGGATTTCACCGATTTCTCCACGGGTTTTGACATTCGTGAGGAGTTTTTTCAGATCGCCCACGCCCAGTGCAAGATTCTGCATCTCGCCCAGTCCCTTGTGCACCTGCTCCAGACGCTCGTTGACAGCGGAAAATGCCTGTTTCATGCGTTCGTCCAGCACCTTCTGCATTTTCTCGTCAACGACCTTACGCATCTCGTCAAGCTGTCTGGACTGCTCCTGTTGCATCTGCTGCAAGCCCTGCTGTACGGTCTGACGCACACCGCTGAGCTTTTGTTCGTTTTCTGTGGAGAATGTCCGCAGGCGTTCCTCCGTGCGGAGCGTCAGTGCTTCATTGGCACTGCGGATCTCCTTGAGATTGCGGATCGTCTGTTCGCCGAGCAGCACCTGCTTTTCTTCCAGAGATGCCGCCGCACGGCGATGATCCTCCTGCAGGATCGCTGCCATGCGTTCAAAATACTGTGAAGCCGTCTGCTGGGACGCCTGCATGGAGCTTCCAAGCTCCGTGATTTTCTGCTGTAATGCGGTGTAATCCTCTTTCAACGGCGGAGGATCACTCTTTTTCCGCATCATCCGATACAGCAGAATTGTCTGCACCGAGCATAGGATGATGCAGACCGCCAGTAATATCCACAATACTGTTTCCTGCATATTGCTGTCCTTTCTGTGTTGTGCCCCCTCCGCCGTATAAATCCGCCCAAAATGGGCAAACTTCCGGCAGGAGGCGATGGTATGAAGCTTGCAAGACTGTGCATTCCCTTTTTTCTGGGGTATTTTCTGTATGCAATGATCGAAATTCTGTCAAGGGGCTACACCCACTGGACCATGGCACTGACGGGAGGTCTTGTCCTGACGATGCTGTTCCAGCTGTTCACGGGTGCACCGCAAAAAATGCCGGTTTCCCTGCAATATCTTCTCGGTGCCGTCATCATTACATCCGCCGAGCTGCTTGTTGGACTCTGGGTGAACCGCCGAATGCACTGGGGTGTGTGGGATTACAGCGATCTGCCGTACAATTTCATGGGGCAGATCAGCCTGCTCTACAGCGTGTTCTGGTTCTTTCTGTGCATTCCTGCGAGGATCATCTGTCTGAAGCTGGATGCATTTCTTATGATGAACCGCCGGCGGTGAGGGGATTTCCCCACCGACGGCGGTTCGCCGTTACATATCTATTATACCACGACCCCACGAAAGATACAAGCATTTTTGCAATATTTTCATATGTTCCTCGTATCTTTACACAAAATCATCTTGTCGGAATACCCAATTTTTTACATATGCATAGGAATCGAATGGAACACCTTGACTTATCAAGAAAAAAATAGTATAATATGTAAGGAATCCATGTGGGTTTTCAATGGATCACACATGGAAATTCAAGGTATTTTTACTAAATTTTTTCTGATACAATTGGAGGTATTCAAAATGAGCAGAGTTTACAATTTCAGTGCAGGTCCGGCTGTTCTGCCGGAAGAAGTACTGCAGGAAGCTGCGGCAGAAATGATGGATTACCGTGGCTGCGGTATGTCCGTTATGGAGATGTCCCACCGTTCCAAGATGTTCCAGCAGATCATTGATGATGCAGAGCAGGATCTGCGTGATCTGATGAACATTCCGGATAACTACAAGGTTCTGTTCCTGCAGGGCGGTGCATCCCAGCAGTTTGCAGCAGTTCCGATGAACCTGATGAAGAACAAGAAGGCTGCTTACGTTGTAACCGGTCAGTGGGCAAAGAAGGCATATCAGGAAGCTCAGATGTACGGTGAAGCTGTTGCTGTTGCACCCTCCGCTGACAAGACCTTCTCCTATATTCCGGATTGCTCCGACCTCGACATTCCCGAGGACGCTGACTATGTATACATCTGCGAAAACAATACCATTTACGGTACAAAGTTCTGGACTCTGCCGAATACCAAGGGCAAGGTTCTGGTTGCTGACCAGTCCTCCTGCTTCCTGTCCGAGCCGGTTGACGTTGAGAAGTACGGCGTGATCTACGGCGGCGTACAGAAGAACATCGGCCCTGCAGGTTGGTAATTGCCATCATCCGTGAGGATCTGATCCCCGATGAGTGCCTCGAGGGCACACCCACCATGCTCAAGTGGAAGACACAGTCCGAGAATGGCTCCATGTACAATACACCTCCCTGCTACGGCATCTACATCTGCGGCAAGGTATTCAAGTGGATCAAGAAGATGGGCGGTCTGGAAGCAATGAAGGCTCACAACGAGAAGAAGGCTGCGATCCTGTACGATTTCCTCGACCAGAGCGAAATGTTCAAGGGTACTGTTGAGAAGGCTGACCGTTCTCTGATGAACGTTCCGTTCGTAACTGGCAGCGACGAGCTGGATGCAAAGTTTGTCAAGGAAGCAAAGGAAGCAGGCTTTGAGAACCTCAAGGGCCACAGAAGCGTTGGCGGCATGAGAGCTTCCATCTACAATGCAATGCCCATCGAAGGTGTTGAGGCACTGGTTGCATTCATGAAGAAGTTCGAGGCTGAGAATAAATAACATTTCGGCGATTGACAGCACCACGCAACCCGTGGTGTTGTCGTCATATATAAAATTACATAACTGGAGGTATTTCTCATGTACAATATTAAAACTCTGAACAAGATCGCTGCCTGCGGCACCGATCTGTTTGACAAGGCAAAGTACAATGTGGCAGATTCTCCTGAGAATCCGGCTGCGATCATGGTTCGTTCTGCATCCATGCACGAGATGGAATTCGGCAAGGATCTGCTGGCGATCGGCAGAGCCGGTGCAGGCGTGAACAACATTCCCGTTGAACGCTGTGCTGAAGAAGGTATCGTTGTATTCAACACACCCGGTGCAAATGCAAACGCTGTAAAGGAACTGGTAATTGCAGGTCTGTTCCTGTCCTCCCGTAAGATCACCGCTGCAATTGAGTGGGCAAAGACACTCAAGGATGAGGGCGATCAGGTTGGCAAGCTCGTAGAAAAAGGCAAGGGCAGCTTCGCAGGTCCTGAGATTCAGGGCAAGACTCTGGGCGTGATCGGTCTGGGTGCGATCGGTGCAAAGGTTGCCAATGCTGCAATTCATCTGGGCATGAAGGTTATTGGTACTGACCCGTTCCTCTCCGTTGAGGGTGCACAGCAGCTCAATCACCACATCAAGGTGGTTAAGACAAGAGAAGAAGTATACGCACAGGCTGATTATCTGACGCTGCATCTGCCGTTCAATGCAGAAACAAAGGGTATGCTCAATGCGGATGTATTCGCACAGATGAACGACGGTGCAAGAGTACTGAACTTCGCAAGAGGCGAGCTGGTAAATGACGATGATATGCAGGCAGCTCTGGAAAGCGGCAAGATCGCTTGCTATGTAACGGACTTCCCGAATGCAAAGACCGTTACAATGGACGGAGTGATCGCAATTCCGCATCTGGGTGCATCCACTCCCGAGAGTGAAGACAACTGTGCGATCATGGCTGCTAAGGAACTGATCGACTACATCGAAAACGGCAATATCAAGAACAGCGTAAACTTCCCGAACGCTGTGATGAATGCAAACGGCACAAAGGTTTGCATCCTGCACAAGAATGTTCCGGCAATCATTTCTGCAATCACAAGCGAGCTGGCTGCAGCAGGTCTGAACATCGACAACATGGTGAATGCATCCAAGAAGGATTATGCATATACCATGGTTGACGTTGCAGGCGAGGTAACGGATGCAGTTACTGCAAAGTTCGAGGCTATGGAAAACGTGATTCGTGTTCGTGTGATCAAGTAATCCGCAGTCACGGGCGATATGGAAATATGACAGCAGGGCGGCGTTTGCCGCCCTGTATTTCTTCAAGGGGGAGAACCTATGAAACACACATCCATCATTGCTACCCTTTGCTTCTGCCTGCTCCTTGCAGGCGTATGCACGGGATGCGGCAATTCTTCAGAGAATTCTTTCGTCACAGAGGAAACCACCGCAGGCACAAAGCATACAAACGCCATCGTCGTGCCTGCCACAAAGCCTGCCGAAACGGAGGCAAGTACTAAAATTGATATTTTAAGCAAGTACACAAAGTCCTCTGAAACACAGACGGAAACGAAAACCGAAACCTCGACGTATGACAAGGAGGCGGACAAATTTTATGTGACAGAATCCTCCGACAGCCGCTATATGGCGGTTGCCTATCCGCAGCTTCCTGCAGACAGAGAAAACGCCGATGCGATCAACAGTTTGATTCGTGATTTCGTCAAGGCTTCTGTTTTGGAGCATACCTACAGCACCATCACCTCCGACGGAAAGCCCGTTGAAAAGACATTCAACGGGACATGGGGCGAAACTGCTGCACCCGAGCAGCCCAAGGGAATCAAATTTCCCATGACGGGGGATTATACCATCACCCGTTTTGACGGCGAATACATCAGCCTCCTGCTCAAAGGCAAGACATCCGGCAGGAGCGTGGCATTCGGCATTGGCAGCTTTACCGAGGGACTGATTCTGGATGTAAAGACGGCAAAGGCAGTGACGCTTTCCGATCTCTACAATGTGGACGCTGCATTTGCAGCACTTGTGCGTGAGAAATACGAAGCAAAGGAAAGAGAAAATCTGAAAATGGACGACAGCTTCCTGCTGGAGAGTCTGAAGGAATACGACACGCTGCAGGGCAGACTTACGGCATTCCTCGCAGAGGATGCGGTGGTGCTGCATCTGCCGGCTGCCAATATTACCAAAAGTTATGCGGAGATCCGCATTCCGTATGAGGAGCTGGAAGCATTTGCAAAATAAAAAAGGACGGCTTTATGCCGTCCTTTTTATCATCAATGCCTTAAATATCTGGAAACCCGCTTCCTCTTCTTCTCCTCATACATCTTCTTGTCCGCAGCGGTAATCAGCGGATACAGATCCGTGTCATTATCCACCTGAGAGATATGCCAGCCGATGCTTGCGGCAACGGGATAGGGCTTTCCGGAGGTGCGGTTGTATTCGTCCATCCACGCCTGAATGCGGTTTGCAAGATCCATCGCTTCTGCATCACCGAAGTCCGGAGCGAAAATAATGAACTCGTCACCGCCGAATCTTGCGAAGATCTCGCCGTTCCTACAGCTGAACTTGATCGCCCTCGCAAGCTGCTTCAGACCGTTGTCGCCCTCCTCGTGACTGTAGGTGTCATTGATCATCTTCAGACCGTCCATGTCAATGAACATCATCATCACCTGCTTGTTCAGGCGGCGGCATTCCTCGAAAATATCGGCAGCGAATTTATTAAATCCGTTGCGGTTGTTGATCTTGCAAAGCGGATCCATCACATACAGCTGGTCAAGCTCGTGCATCGCCCTGTCGAGGTATTCCATCTTCCGCACGCTTTCCAGAGAATTAGCAATGTTCATTACCCACGAATGCAGCAGGGGATTTTCCATATCCAGTGTGTCGTCGCAGATGACGCAGTAGCCAAAGCAGCGATCACGAAAATGCAGGGGCAGCAGATAGTACATCATCGTTTCGTCGAAGGCATCCTCACAGTCGGGGAGCATCTGCTTCGACGGGAACGAGGGAAGCGACGTGAATTCGCCGTTAACGAATGCCAGCGGAACGAGCATCTGCTCGGTGTAGCCCCCTGTAATATAGGTGTCGATCAGCTTGAGCTTCTGACCGCCCGCCTCCCTGTCCTCACGGATCTCGTTCCAGTTGGAGTTCAGGCAGAGGTAGAAACGATTGCAGTCGATCTTTTCAACGAACGGCTTGAGAATGTCCAGATTGTGTGAGAAATCGTCGCTCTCCGCAAGATTGCAGGACATACGGTTCACCATCGGTATGTTCACATGATAAAAATCCAGAATCCGGTAATTCGCCTTGCGGAAGGAACGGGTGCTGTCACGTTCCGCATCCGAACCACGCTCCACCGTGCAGCAGCCGCAGCTGTCGCTGAATACGCTTTCGGTTTCCAGCACAACGCTTCGGGGCATTTCCGATTCCAAGGCGTTGAGCAGCTTTTCGCCGGCAAGATAGCCCGACCGGTACAGCGGACGCTGCACCGAAGAAATGGCAGGATCGAAATTCCGTGCGGCGTAAATATTGTCGAATCCCGTGACGATCACGTCCTCCGGCACACGCACGCCGCTTTCCTCCAGTGTGAGGACAGTTGCCAGTGCCATGGCGTCGTTTGCACAGACGATTGCCTCGGGCAGACCTGACGCCCTGTTAAGGAAGTACTCCGCACCCTCCCTGCCGTCGCAGCTTCGGAAGCTGCCGTAGTAGATCATATCCTCCGACAGAGGAATGTCGTGTTCACGCATTACCTGTTCAAAAGCGTTGAAACGCATGATGCTTTCAGGGTTGGTTTCGGGGCCTGAAATATAGCCGATATTGCGGCATTTGTGGAATTCCGCGACATGACGAACCATGGCTTCCATCGCCTTGAAATTATCAATGCCCACATGATGGAACTTCACATCGAGATCGTTGTCGATGCATACCACGGGGATGTCGAATTTCTGGATCTCGTCAACGATCGAAGCGGTGACACTCACATCGGAAATGGTGTTGGTGAGCAGCACCGCACCGTCAAATTCCGCATAATTGCAAAGCTTGTAGATGTTGTATTCCCCTGCGTCGTGGTTGGCGTTACGCAGAATGCCGCCGAATGCCACAAAATGCAGCAGCTTTGCACCGTGCTCTCTCGCACTGTCACGCAGTCCGCTTAAAATGGTGCTCTGGTATTCCTCGTCAATACCGGATACGATAACTGCTATTTTTTTCAGCATGAATGGGTTGCCTCCTTTACTCGGTGATATTACGATCATCTGTCACTATACATTATACTGGATAATTTCAAAAATTGCAATAGTTTTTTAGTGGATTTTCAGAAAATCCTGCATGATCGCACATAATTCTATTGCCCCTCCCCCTGCCGCAGACGGGCTGGAGAAGGTTGTGGGGCACCGCCCATAGTGCGGTGCCCACAGAAAGCCCTGCAAAAGTTCATTTTTGGTGTTTACAAATGGCAAAATCTGTGCTATAATAAAAACAGCTGCTGCAATGCAGCATACAATAAAAGGAGGAATTTCCCCATGTCCAAACCGTATTATATTACCACGCCGATTTATTACCCTTCGGGTAATCCCCACATCGGCCATTGTTATACAACCGTGGCCTGCGATTCCATCGCAAGGTACCGCCGAATGCAGGGCTATGATGTCATGTTCCTCACGGGAACGGACGAGCATGGTCTGAAAATTGAGAAAAAAGCTGCCGAGGCAGGCGTGACTCCCAAGGAATACGTTGACGAGATCGTCGAGATCTTCAAGAAGCTCTGGGAATACATGAACATCAACTACGACCGCTACATCCGTACCACGGACGATTATCATGTGGAATCCGTGCAGAAGATCTTCAAGGCACTCTATGACAAGGGCTACATCTACAAGGGTGAATATACGGGCAAATACTGCACACCCTGCGAGAGCTTCTGGACAGCATCCCAGCTCAAGGACGGCAAATGCCCCGACTGCGGCCGCGAGGTGAGCGACGCCAAAGAGGAAGCATATTTCTTCAAGATGTCCCCCTTTGCCGATCGTCTGGAGAAGCTTCTGACGGAAACCGATTACCTCCAGCCCCGCACCCGTGCAACGGAGCTGGTCAACAACTTCATCAAGCCCGGTCTGGAAGACCTCTGTGTTTCCAGAACCTCCTTCACATGGGGCGTTCCGGTTTCCTTCGATGAAAAGCACGTTGTGTATGTGTGGATCGACGCACTTTCCAACTATATCACCGCACTTGGCTACGAGAACGGTGCGTATGCGGATTTTGACAAATTCTGGCCTGCGGATGTGCACATGGTGGCAAAGGACATCATGCGTTTCCATGCGATCATCTGGCCGGCAATGCTCATGGCACTCGACCTGCCGCTTCCGAAGCATCTTGCCGTTCACGGCTGGATCACCTTTAACGGTCAGAAAATGTCCAAATCTCTGGGCAATGTGGTGGATCCCTTCGTGCTCGGTCAGCGTTACAGCCCCGACGCCATCCGTTATCACATCCTGCGTGAGATGGCACTCGGTGCCGACAGCTCCTTCTCCAACGAGATCATGATCAACCGCATCAATTCCGACCTTGCAAATGGCTTTGGCAATCTGGTTTCCAGAACTGTGGCAATGGCGGACAAGTACTTCGGCGGCACGCTGCCGGAAGAACGTGAAGCGGGCGAATTTGATGACGAGCTGATTTCCCTTGCATCCTCCATCCGTGACGCTGTGGATGGTTATATGGACAATACCCAGCTCAATCTCGCACTCACGGAGATCTTCAAGCTGGTGGACAGAGCCAACAAATATATTGACGAAACCGCACCGTGGGTACTTGGCAAGGACGAGAGCAAGAAAGCAAGACTTGCAAGCGTGCTGTATAATCTTCTGGAGAGCATCCGCATTGCATCCTCACTGCTTGCGTGCTTCATGCCGACGACCATGCCGAAGGTGTGGGAGCAGATCGGTGCAGCCGAGAGCGATGTGACCTATGAGAATGCAGGCAAATTCGGCGTGCTTCCGACAAATGTGACGGTGCACAAGGGCGATATGCTGTTCCCGAGAATCGACGTGGAAAAGGAAATCGAGGAACTCAACCAGATCATCAAGAATGCAGAGCCGAAGGAAGAAGAACCCGATTATACGCCCCAGCCGCAGGCAGAGGAAATCGAATTTGATGATTTCATGAAGGTTGACCTGCGTGTGGCAAAGGTGATTTCCTGCGAAAAGGTGAAGAAATCCAAGAAGCTTCTGTGCCTGCAGCTTGACGATGGCATGGGCGGCAGACAGGTGGTTTCCGGCATTGCACAGTGGTATGCACCGGAGGATCTGATCGGCAAAAAGGTGATCATCGTGGCAAATCTCAAGCCCGTGAAGCTCTGCGGCGTAGAAAGCTGCGGTATGATCTGTGCGGCAGATATGCCCGACGGCAGTGCAAAGGTACAGTTTGCGGATGACGCATATCCGTGCGGAGCGAAGCTTCGCTAAAGGCGGCGAGAGTGTAAACAAATTGAAAAGCTTGTCCTGCGATTGCGGGGCAAGCTTTTTTTGAAA
>JAZOBK010000234.1:0-8374 GCA_045595985.1 Oscillospiraceae bacterium | reverse complement strand
CGATCCGACTTTTGATTTCAGAAAAATCGCTTGCAAAGGAAAGCATATCCTCCCCAAGCTGCACGATTCTTGTAACACCCGGCATAAAGCTTGTACCATTCTTTGCCGTACCGCCGCCGAATGTCAGCCAGCCAACGCCGTTATCATCAATGCAGGCACCGGGATCAAAGGGATTCGGACAATCGCCGATACCCTCCATGTTTGTGTAAACAAGCGGTGCACCCAGAGGATCGAACCACGGACCAAGGGGATCTGTCGCTGTAATTACACCAACACCAAGCCCGTTATTTGAAAAATACAGGTAGAAATGTGTGAGTCCGTCTTCTTCCTCTCTTGCCACGATTGACGGTGCCCATGAGCTGACGATCCACGGTGCAACTGCCTTTACATTGATCGCACCGTGATATGTCCAGTTCATCATATCATCCGTAGAAAACACCACTATGGACTGAATCTTTTCATAAGTGTTCTTGCCATCGTTGCCGACGGCCTCATACTGCTGGTGATCGTTTGTCCCGAAAACATAAAGCCTGCCGTTGTATTCCACCGCCGTTGGGTCAGCACAGAATATTTCTCCGGAAATCGGGTTCGTATTCTCCATTTGCTTGAGAAAGTTCGTATTGATTTTTGTAATTTTCTGTTCTTCCATCATTGTTTCCACATATCCTTCTTCCGTCATTTCCTTGATCAGCTCTTTTGTCTTTGCAGAACATCCGCTGAACATAATACAAACTGCCGATGCAATGCATAGCAGTCGTTTGTGTTTTGACATTCTTTTATTTTCCTTTCCTGTCAGATTAATTCTCACTGAAAAAAATTCAGCAATCTTCTCTGAATATTTACAAAATATACAATTCTATTGTACCATATTATGTACACAAATTCATGTGCAGATTGTGACTAATTTTATCATTCTTTCACAAAATTCTGAATTTATTATTAACAACTCCAAAAGAATTGACATCCTCCGATAAATCCACTATAATAAAGTATACACATTCACGCAACAAGGAGGATCTGTATGAAACAATTCAAAAATATAGTATCGCTTTTTTTAAGTACCGTCCTGCTGCTCAATGCTATTCCTGCTACGGCAGTTTCCACTGAAATTGAAGTTGTCACAAGTTTATTCAGCGGAGAAAAGTCTGCTGATGCATGGTATGCAGCGGTTACCCTTGAAGTGGAAGATACGTCATTATTTACTGAAGATCACATGGTGCGACTTATATGCGACGGCAGTCAGGCACCCGTTTTTGTTCTCTCCTCATGGTCGGGCGGCGAAGAATGGGCAATGGTTACTCCCTGTGCTAAAATTGACGGAGCCTTATTCTACTCCTATGAGGATATGGCGGAGCAATTCGGCACGGATATGTCACTGATTGATTCCGTTTCCGTCATGGCACAGAATTCCCCGATCACGCTGTATGGAATCGACATTGTTACGGCGGATTCCGTTGCCGATGCGGAAAGCGAGGGTTCAACCGAACAACGTGTGGTCGGTTATCTTCCCGACTGGTCTTACCAGTCATACAAGAATATGGACTTCAGCACGCTGACGCACATTAATATTGCATTCTGCAATCCCGATACCAACGGGGAACTTTCCTGCTACATACCCGATACGGAAATGAAAGCCATTGTGGACAAGGCACACGCAAACGGTGTCAAGGTTCTTGCCGCACTTGGGGGAGGGGGCGGCTGCGACAATTATCCTCCGCTGCTGAAGGATACGGAAACGATGGCTGCCTTCAATGAAAACATCATGGAATACTGTGAAAAATACAACCTCGACGGCATTGATCTGGATATTGAGCTTGGTTCTGCCAGCGATATATGGAGCAATTATGCGGCATGGTGCGTTTCTCTGCGGGAGCTGTGCGATGAACGTGATTACCTGATGACGACCGCAACAGCACAATGGGTTGCTGTGCGTGTTTCCAGCGAAACCTTTGCACTCTTTGATTTTCTCAACGTGATGGCATATGATAACGAAGGGGACAAGAATTCGCATTCCTCTTTTGCTTTTGCGGAAACCTGCCTGAAATTCTTCCATGTGGAACGCGGCATCCCGAAGGACAAGCTCGTATTGGGTGTTCCGTTCTATGGCAGAGGGTATCATGCGGACGGCTCTCTTGATTGGAATTCCTACGTTTCGTTCTCCGAACTGGTTACGACGGATCCTGCAAATTACTCCGCTGACGTTTATAACGGCATTGCCTACAACGGTTCGGAAACCATGCGTCAAAAATGCGAACTCGCAAAGGGTTACGGCGGTATTATGATCTGGGAGGTTACGCAGGATGCTGCCGGCGAATACTCGCTGCTAAAGCTCATCAAGGAGGAAATTCTCTCGGATTTCCCCAATAGTATCCTCGGAGATGTGAACCTTGACGGTGTTTCCGATACACTGGATGTCATTTTGCTGCAGAAATATCTGCTCGCACTTGAATCTCTCTCCACCGAACAATTCACCGCTGCCGATCTGACCAGTGACGGTAAAGTGGATGTATTTGATCTTGGGGTACTGAAACGCAGAATCATTGCCGCATAAACCCAAACAGCTAGCTGATACAGGCGAATGCATATTTTTCGAGGATTCCCCGACACAGACGGAGAATCCTCATTTTTTTACTGTTTTTTGATTCTCGCAAGGCGGCTGTACAGCACTTCCCTACTTTTGGGATCGCAGTTTACCTGTGCAAGTATCTGCCCGATGGTATCCTGTGCCGTATATTCGTAGCTTGTCAGCACGGCAGACCATGGAAGCTGCATTTCTGTAAAAAACTGTTCCACTTCGGCACGCAGTTCCTCGCGACGCATGATCGTCAGGACGGAGGTGTCCGCACCGTAGGAATAGGGCGATTTGACATCGGCATACACGGTGCACGACGCACGAAGATCCCGTGAGGAAAATCCCGCAGTGATCGTATAATACCCTTCCTCCATTGTAAAGCAATGAAGATTGGGATCATAGCTTTCAAAGGCGGATTTATTCAAAGTCAGCGTGACTATTCTGTGTTCTCCCGAAGCAAGGCTGATTTTTTGGAATGCCTTTAATTCACGGACGGGCTTCATAAGTGTGCTTGTCGGATCAGAAACATAGAACTGAACTACGGTTTTTCCGGCACAAGCTCCCGTATTGGCAATCTCCGCCGTAACAGTGACATGATCCTCAAACGTTTCCGCATCCGCTGTTAAAGAAAAAATCTCAAACTGCGTGTAGGAAAGCCCATGCCCGAAAGGATATTGGGGTTCTGTATTCCGTGCATCGTACCAGCGATAGCCGACGAAGATCCCCTCGCCGTACTGCACCTGCATTCCGTCCCCCGGAAAATTCAGAAATGTCGGCATATCCTCCGCACACTTCGGCCATGTGAGCGGCAGCTTACCCGACGGATTCACGCTGCCGCATAGACAATCGACAAGGGCGTTCGCCCCCTGCATTCCCGGAAGGAAAATACAGAATATCGCATCAAAACGTTCCGCAAATTCATCAAGAACAACAGGTGCACTGACGTTCAAAACCAGAATCTTCTTCATATTGCGTTTTTCCGCAGACTCGCAGAGCCATTCCATCTCTGTTTTGATATTCTCAGGCAGTCCAATCTCTACACGGTCACGCCCCTCCTGCCCGGGAAGGCTGTACACATAGAGCAGTGTGTCAGCAGACACATCCATATTTCGCAGAGAAACCGTTTCAAATGTTTCGGAAAGTGCAGAATAGAGCGAAACATTCCTTGTGGTAAGAATGCCCGCACTTCCCTCACCGCAGGTCAGCAGATACTCTGCGTGCTCGCCATACAGTGCAATGGATGAATTTTCAGACAGCGGCAGGACATTCCGATCGTTTTTCAAAAGAACGATGCCTTCAGCTGCGGCATCATATGCCGCTTTGTCTGTGATCTCAATAGAAATATCACCTTCCGCCGGCTTTGCGTAATTTTTCACAAGTGCGGCAATTCGGTTTGCCGAGATGGCAAGGGCGTCACGATCAAGAGTTCCATCCTCATAGGCGGCAGTCAGTGCATCCGGTGCGATGGGACCGGGCATGGCAAGATCATTGCCTGCATTGATCGCCTTTGCCGGATGATACACTGCATTCCAGTCGGACATCACAACACCCTCGAATCCCCATTCCTCTCGCAGCATATCATGGAGCATTGTACGATTTTCTGTACAAGGTACGCCGTTGATCTGATTATAGGCACTCATCACCGTGGCAACGCCTGCTTCCACACAGGCACGGAATCCAGGATAATACAATTCATGGAGAGCACGTTCTGAAATATGCTCGTCAATGTTCATACGGTTTGTTTCCTGATGATTTGCAGCAAAATGCTTGACATTTGCCGCAACCCCCTGCGACTGCACCCCCTGCACCAATGCCGGTGCCAAAGCGGAAACCAGACAAGGATCCTCGGAATAGCCCTCAAATAACCTGCCGTTTCGGATATCACGGTGCAGATTGACATTCGGCGTACCAAGCAGCACATTGACGCCATAGGCACGGGATTCCATTCCCAGTGCTTCACCGACGTCATGGATGATTTCGGGATTCCATGTTGCGGCAAGCATCATTCCCGGAGGATAGCATCCAGGCGGCGTCATGGACGGAAACCGCTCCTCCAGTCTTTCCGTAATCCATGCGTGAAGCTCTCTCGAAGCATCATCGGGCAGCTCCTGCGGCGTGTAAAAAAAGCGAAGTACGTTTCTCAGCACGTCGCCGCCGATTCCATCACGTCCCGCATAACTTAAAAAATCACCGAATAGCTGCTCAAAATTGATTCCCGTTCCACCATCCAGAAGCTGCAGACGTGGGATGTCATGTTCCGGAATCGGTGCAGTACCAAAAAATGAGGCACCGTTCACAAGTCGGATCTGCTGGTCAGGTGTGAATTCAAATTTCTGTTCGGACATAGTTTCCTCCTTTACCGGAGTATCAAATCAATACACCGTTACAATGGTCGATTTCATGCTGAATAATCTGTGCCGAAAGTCCATGAAAAGTCTTGATGCGTGTGCGGAACAATCCATCCTGATACTGCACTTTGATCGAACGATACCGCACCGTTTTTCGTGGACCGCCAAGAAGCGACAGACAGCTTTCCTCCGTTTCATAGGCTCCCGATTTTTTAAGAATTTCCGGATTGAACATGGTCATATATGCACCGTCATTGTCAAACACTATGATACGTCTGTACACACCGATCATGTTCGCCGCCATGCCAACACAGCGTTCCTTATTGGCAGTAAGCGTGTCCAGCAGATCCTGTGCGGCCGGAAGATCCGCTGCAGCTGCTGTTTCTGATTTGCGTGCAAGAAGGAGCGGATCATGAATGAGAGTTTTGATCATAAGCTCTTTCTCCTTTTAATATATTTCTTATTTTCCATTTTATTATAGCATCTGATGCTTCATCGGTCAAGTAGATAAATTATGACTAATGCTTGATTTATTAATATTTTCATGGTATAATGGAACAGAATCACAGGATATGTAAGGTTCCGTCAGGAAATGGCAGAACCTTTTCTGTATGGAAAAACACTGTATAAGGAGAGTAATTATGAGTATCTTAAATGTGGAACACGTAACACACGGATTCGGTGCAAGGCAAATTCTAAATGACGCATCCTTCCGACTGCTTAAAGGTGAGCACGTGGGACTTGTCGGTGCAAACGGCGAGGGCAAAAGCACATTTCTGAATATTATCACAGGAAAGCTCATGCCCGATGAGGGAAAAATCGAATGGTGCCGCCGTATTACCACGGGATACCTCGATCAGTACAGCACACTGCAGAAGGGCAAAACCATCCGTGACGTACTCCATGATGCTTTTGCACATCTGTCCGATCTCGAACAGGAAATGCTGGCACTGTATGACAAAATGGCGGATTGTTCCGAGGAAGAAATGAATGAGGCAATGGAGGACGTCGGTGAGATCCAGAGCATTCTGGAATACAGCGGTTATTACACGATCGACGCCAAAATTTCGGAATATGCCAATGGTCTGGGGCTCGGTGAGATCGGGCTTGACCGTGATGTTTCCGAGCTTTCGGGCGGTCAGCGTGCAAAGGTACTGCTTGCAAAGGTACTGCTGGAAAATCCGATGATCCTGATCCTCGATGAGCCAACAAACTTCCTTGATGAAAACCACATTGCATGGCTGAAAAATTTCCTCCAGAATTACGAGAATGCCTTCATTCTGGTTTCCCATGACATTCCCTTCCTCAACGATGTTGTCAACGTCATTTATCATGTGGAGAATGCGGTACTTACCAGATACACGGGCGACTATGAAAATTTCCAGAGAATGTACGAGCTGAAAAAACGACAGATCGAACAGGCATATGAAAAGCAGCAGAAGGAAATTGCCGATTTGCAGGATTTCATTGCCCGCAACAAGGCAAGGGTTGCCACCACCAATATGGCAAAGTCCCGCCAGAAGAAGCTGGACAAGATGGACATTATTGAAAAAACGCATGAAAAGCCCAAGCCGGTGTTTTCCTTCCAGTCGGCAAGAACGCCCGGCAGAGTGGTGATTTCCGGTGAAGATCTGGTGCTCGGCTATGACGAACCGCTGACAAGACAGGTTTCCCCGATCATTGAACGCAACAAGAAAATTGCCATCCGAGGGGTGAACGGACTTGGAAAATCCACCTTGCTGAAAACACTTCTCAAGCTCATCCCTCCGATTTCGGGTACGGTAGAACATGACCAATTCCTTGAAGCAGGATATTTTGAGCAGGAGGAAATTGCCACGAACGCAACTGCACTCCAGACCATCTGGGACGAATATCCGTCCATGACCAATGCAGAGGTGCGTGCGGCACTTGCCAAATGCGGACTGACGACGGAACACATCACCTCTCAGATGAAGGTGCTTTCGGGCGGCGAGAATGCCAAGGTACGCTTGTGCCGTCTGATGCTCAAGCCTGTGAATCTGCTTGTTCTTGACGAGCCTACCAATCATCTGGATGTGGATGCAAAGGATGCACTGAAAACGGCTGTCAAGGATTTCAAGGGTACGGTACTTCTCGTCAGCCACGAACCGGAATTCTACATGGATATTGTGGATGAGGTCTGGAATCTGGAGGACTGGACGACGAAGATCGTGTAAGACTCTGTCGATTTAAAAAAAATTTCGCCCCACTATTTCCCTATGATAATTCCAAGCAGTTTGCTCATACTACTTTTGCGGCAGAAACCGCATCAGTAAACAAATGAAATTCAACTCAAATAAAGGAGAATTGTTATGAAGGGCGAATTTACTCAGAAGGGCAAAGAAGCAATGGAGCGTTTCAAGATGGAGTCTGCTAACGAGGTTGGCGTAACTCTGAAGCAGGGTTACAACGGCGACCTGACTGCAAGAGAAGCAGGCAGCATCGGCGGTCAGATGGTTAAGAAGATGATCGACGCTTACAAGATGCAGTAACAACTGCTGTATATGAGAAAAGCTCCGGTTTCTGCCGGAGCTTTCCTTTTGTCATATAAGAATAATTTCACGAATACTATGCGATGACAAAATACATTCCCATCAATATTGCAAGGAACACCAGATTTGCCAATGTGAAATACAGCAGGTATTTACCTTTTGCCTTGACATCTTCCTTTGCAACGTACTTGAATGAAATCAGACTTGCCATGGATGCGATCAGCGTCCCAAGACCACCGAGATTCGTACCGATAATCAGCTGTTCGTATTGTTCTGTGAAACCCGATAACAGCAAGGCAGCAGGTACATTGCTGATGACCTGGCTTGCGGCAATTGCGGTAACCGCTTCGTTTCCTGCAAGAATCTGTTCAAGGAATTCACGGAATACAGGGATTCTTCCCATATTTCCGATGAACACAAAAAATCCAATGAATGTCAGAAGCAAGGAATAATCCACTTTCCGAAGCACCTGCCTATCCACGATCAGTACAAGAAGCAGCACCGCACCAAGCGTAATCAGATAATGCACCTTGTGTGCGACTGTCAAAAGCGAGAGCACAAACAGAATCAGATAAATCACACAATTACGGCGGCTCTTAATTTCTGTATTATCTGAAAATACCACCTTCAGTGCAGCAGATTCCTTTCGGGTATACCACACACTCCAGAGCATCAGCAGAATGCATGAAAGTATTGTATAGGGAAGCATCAAAAGGAGAAAATCCCAGAGTGAAAGTCCGGCTTTTCCATACAGATACAGATTCTGCGGATTCCCGATTGGCGTAAGCATACTGCCCAGATTTGCTGCAATCGTCTGCATTACAATGATCGGGATCATGTGACGGGATTTCGCTTTCTCCCCTGCCAGATCAAGGACAATGAATGTAAACGGAACAAAAGTGATCAGGGCAACATCATTTGTCATGAACATACTGCTGATGAAG
>JAZOBK010000233.1:0-2940 GCA_045595985.1 Oscillospiraceae bacterium | reverse complement strand
ATGTGCCGGAAAAATACTCTTTGAGTCCGAGGGCGTGTCAGGGTATTCTGCGGAGAGCTTCCGTGCGTGGCAAAGAGCTGCCGGAGGTGCTGCGGATTGCATTAGAAAAGCAAGCGAACTCTGTTTAAACGACCAAGGCGGCAACCGCATGGATGTGACCGAGGACATGACCTGCACACTTCGTGCCGAGGCACATCATCCTCCCTGTGTGTTATCGGCAGGATTCTGCACGGAACATTCTGCAAAGGCTCGTGGCATCGGGTATGAGGAAGAAAAATCCCCGACGCTTCGTGCAGGCGTTGTGCCTGCGGCTATAAGCTGTTATGAGAATCACAGTCAGGATACAAGATACAGAGGTCCCCTTGACGTTGCTCCGACAGTTTCTGCAACCTATGGTTCGGGCGGCAATAATCAGCCGTTTGTGGTGAACGCACCTGTTACGCTGAAAATTAGAAGTGGTTGTGAAGGTGGCGGTAAGGGTGCAATATGGCAGGAGGATAAATCCGCTACGCTTTCCTGCAATAACGACCAGACGCTGTTCGCCCCGAAAGCCTATGGCATCAGTGCTTTTGAATCCAATGCGATGAAATCTGACAATCCGCACAGCGGTGTATATGAAGCAGAAACTGCACGGACGATTGATACGTCCGGTTCATCTCCTGCGTGCCACCAAGGTGGAGTTGCAATCGTGGAAAGCTATGCTCTGCAAGGCTCTATGATTGGCAGAGCCGATAAGAACGGTCCACAGGGTGACGGCATCAATGAGGATGTGTCTTTTACATTGAACACCTGTGATAAGCACGCTGTAGTTTATGCAATCGACAGAGAATCGTATAACTGCGGACAGAATTTCGTGAGAAATGTTGGAATTTCTGAAAACGGTGTGTCTGCAACACTGAACGCACAGGGACCATCAGCCGTGGCAACACCTGTATATTCATCAAGCAAGAATTCGTTCTTTACCAGAGCATCGGAAGATTGTGCAGACACACTTGTTGCTACGGACTATAAAGATCCGCCCCTTATCAATGATGTGGGCTACACTGTCCGCAGGCTCACCCCACAGGAGTGTGCATTGCTGCAAGGTATGCCGACATGGTGGTGCGATGGATTGGGTATTGAGGATCCGACCGAGGAGGATATAAATTTCTGGCGTGATGTATTTGAAACGCACAGGCTCGCCGTTTCTCCCGAAAAGAAGCCGAAAACGGATAAACAGATTCTGAAGTGGCTGAAAAATCCCCATTCGGATAGTGCGGAGTATAAGATGTGGGGCAACGGCATCGCACTGCCATGTGCATTTTTCGTGCTGTCCGGCATCGCCCACTTCGCAAAGTAATAACGAGGAAAACTCCCGAAATCGGGAGTCCCTCGTCATTCCATGATTTCCAGCATCAGCTGTGCGCCGTCCCGAAAGCCTGCCGCATACAGTTCCGCACTGGCGATCTCACTGCTTTTCATCTGCAAATCCGTCATCTCCTTGAACACAGTCAGCTGTTCCGGCGTGAGCATTCTCTCGAATGCATCGCACATGGGCAGCCATTTCTGCATCAGGGCGTGGTATTCGGGATTGCTTGGCGTGTGATCGGCTCGGACGATGTTGCCGTGGTAAAACTCCTCGATCATCGGCACACCCGACATCCGACCGTCGGGCGTGCCGATGCCATTTCCGCTGGGCATCGGCATCTCTCCTTTCGTCACACATATTACCATACTCTGCGGAAAATAGCCATCACCAGAAGCAACAAAGTTCTAATTGCAGATTGCAGCACTTCTCACAAGTGTAATAAGCACAAATGTGAGGGCGATTTTTCTACAGTATTTCGGCGAAAAATGACTTGCAATTCTGTGAGAAAGACGGTAATATGTGACTACCGAAAAACAAGGAGGTATTGCATATGACAATCAAATTCAACTGCACAGGTGCAGAACGCAAAAAGCTGGTGCAGGCAATCAGCGAAATCACGGGTGAAAATGCAGAATATCAGTTCATGCCGACCTGTGCTTACAGCATCGGAACAATGACGGTGGACAAGGAAGGTACGCTCCACTGTGAGGACGGCACGGACATTGACGGACTGTTGCAGGAACTTCACAAGCGTGGGTTCATTGCAGAAACGGAAAAAGCCGACAACCGTCTTACCATCTCCATCCAGAAAGAAAAACTGGATGAGCAGACCCTCACCAACCTCGACAGGATTCTGGAGAACAAGGGTACGCTCATCCAGCACGCCCTGGAGACGGATTCACTGGAATACACGGTGACGGAATCGGAGGTGCAGTTCCCTTGGTTCACATTGGAACAGCCGGAGGACGCTGACGCTTACAGCCGCTTTCTCACTGCCCTCATCGACATGGCAAAGAACCAGAAGCGAATCAACAACAAGCCTGACACCAGTGACAATGAGAAATACGCATTCCGCTGTTTTCTCCTGCGACTGGGATTCATCGGGACGGAGTTCAAGAGCGTCCGCAAGGTACTGCTCCGGAATCTGACAGGCAGTTCGGCGTTCAGAAATGGAGGTTGCCCGAACATGAGTCAGGATGCTGTCGAATGTGAGCGGTATGCCTCCACAGGATTTGAACAGGAGGTAACGAGCGATGTTACCGAATAAACAACAGCTTGAAGCTCTCCGCAGAAAATATCCGGCTGGCACAAAAATCATTCTGCACCGCATGAATGACCCCTACCCCGTGCCGCCGGGTACGATTGGCGAGGTGGAATACATTGACGACGGCGGCAACATTCACATGGTCTGGCAGAGTGGCAGAACGCTGTCGCTGATCGAGGGTGTGGACGATTTTTCAAAGGTCACTGGGAGCGAAAAATAATCGAGATCCTATTCCCATTGTAGTGTATTTTACCATACAATTGCAAGTAATTCAAGCGGATATACTACACAATCTTTCGCAGAAATACAGCCAAAAAGATTGTGTAGT
>JAZOBK010000232.1:0-9702 GCA_045595985.1 Oscillospiraceae bacterium | reverse complement strand
CACAAAGGAATGCTCAATCAAGAGCTTGCCGAGCTTCTGCCTTTGATACTCGGGTGCGACACAAAGCGGCCCGAAAGAAAGAATTTCCTTTCTCTCGCCGTTCTCGTCCTCAAGCCACGCCTTCGTGTACATGATGCTGCCGACGATCTCGCCATCCTTTTCAATCACGAATGCAAGCTCGGGAATAAAATCGGGATGTGATCGCATCATATGGACATAATAATGCTCAGTGCATCCGGGAGCATAAACATTCCAGAATGCTTCCCTTGTCAGATGTTCAACGGTTCTGTAATCGCTTGGCTGTTCCAAACGGATGATTTCTTTTGTATGCATAATAATTCCTCCTAAAAATGATAAGTAATTCCTATCGGGAGGTTTTGCACGGGGTTGGTTTTATGCAATCCTCCCGCTTAACATACAATCTCCAGTGTACCAAAATTCTTCAAAAAAACACTCCTAAATACTAATTTATAAAGTTCTTACACTTCTGCGAGTGCTGCCTTAATGGCATCTGCCTTGTCGGTCTTTTCCCATACCACGCCGATATTTTCTCTGCCGAAATGACCGTATGCCGCAAGCTTTCTGTACTGGGGACGACGCAGGTCGAGCATTTCCATAATACCACGGGGACGCAGGTCGAACACCTTGTCCACTGCCTGGGCAAGCTTTGCATCATCCACCTTGCCCGTGCCGAAAGTGTCCACCAGAACGGAAACGGGACGTGCCACACCAATCGCATAGGCAAGCTGGATCTCGCACTTTTCCGCAAGTCCTGCCGCAACGATGTTCTTTGCGATGTATCTTGCCGCATACGCTGCGGAACGGTCAACCTTCGTCGGATCCTTACCGCTGAATGCACCGCCGCCATGTCTGGAATAGCCGCCGTAGGTGTCAACGATGATCTTTCTGCCCGTCAGACCGCTGTCGCCCTGCGGGCCGCCGACTACAAAACGTCCGGTGGGGTTGATGTAGATCTTGGTATCCGCATCCATCAGCTCTGCGGGGATCACAGCGTCAATTACCAGCTCCTTGATGTCCTCACGGATCTGCTCGGTAGAAATTTCAGCGGCGTGCTGTGTGGAAATGACAACGGCATCCACACGCTTCGGTTTGCCATTTTCGTCGTATTCCACGGTAACCTGCGATTTACCATCGGGACGCAGATAGCGAAGCGTGCCGTTCTTGCGGATCTCTGTCAGCTTGAGTGCAAGCTTGTGTGCCAGAGAAATGGGCATGGGCATCAGCTCAGGGGTTTCGTTGCAGGCATAGCCGAACATCAGTCCCTGATCGCCTGCACCTGTTTCCTTTTCGTCCTCATAGGAATTATTGACGCCCATCGCAATATCGGGGGACTGCTCGTCAATGGCAGTCAGCACATTGCAAGTGTGACCGTCAAAGCCGAATTTCGCACGGTCATAGCCAATATCAATAACGACCTCTCTTGCGATCTTGGGAATATCGACCTTTGCAGTTGTGGTGATTTCGCCCATACACAGCACCATACCCGTGGTGCAGGCAGTTTCGCAGGCAACTCTTGCCGTCGGATCCTGTGCCAGAATGGCGTCGAGGACTGCATCGGAGATCTGATCGCAGATCTTATCGGGATGTCCTTCGGTGACGGACTCGGATGTGAACAATATTTTCTGCATTATTTTTCCTCCATTTTCTCGTTTTCCAAAAGATGAAACAAAAACGGCACTTGTGTACCAAGTGCCGTGATTTCTCTCAAAAATCCTCATCTCTCGGTAACACCGCAGGATTTAGCACCTTGTCCGTTACAGACAGGTTGCCGGGCTTCACAGGACCTGTTCCTCAGCCTCTCTTGATAAGGGTGCAGCTTTCACTGCTATTTCATTATACTACAGTTTCCCCTCTTTTGTCAATGGGAATATTTGGGCAAATTGCAGTGTGTTCCGTGTCGGTTTTTGGGGAATTTGGCGAAAGTTCCATCAGTATTCCACCAGAAAGCCCTTCCATGTATCTGCAATTTCCTGTGCCTGCCCCACATAGAGCTGGTGACTTACTGCACTGCGGATCTCCCAGTCCATTTTCTCTGCATAGGCAGTATTCTCCGCTTTCCATGTGGTTTTCTTCAGTTTGCAGTCCATATCACTGATGAACAGCAGTGCCGATATGCCATGCAGATCGGCATTCTGAATCTGCCGTGCATTCTTCGTGGACTCTGCCTGTTCGTCACACAATTCAGAATTACAGATATTGCGGAAAAACAGACGGCTGTATTCAGCACGCTCCACAGCATCCAGACAATCGCTTTTCCAGAGATCCGCCTTACCAAAGAATAGTTTCTCACAGATTTTCTGCAAAAACTTCGATTTCTGAACAGGACGCAGCATACGGTTCTGTTTTTTTAGCATGGCAGCTTTCTTTTCCGCCGGAATTTCCGCATTCTGTACCAGTGCAAAGGCAGGTGTGACCATATCCAGCCCTAAAATGCATTCCACTTCGGTAGGGTACTGCATTGCCCAGAAAATTGCCTCCAGCCCGGAATAGGAATGCGGTGCAAGGCAGTAAGGAGGCAGGATACCTGCCCGTGCAAGTGCCTCACGGCTTTCGTCCACCATGGTTTTCACATCACGGGGTGCACCGGTATTGCCCTGACTATAGCCATAGCCCGCTTTTTCGACAACTGCAATCCGGAACGTGTCTGTCAGCTTTTGCCAGAGGGGCTTGTATTCCAATGACGGTGCAGTAACCGCCGCACCTGCGAGGAATACGATGGTTTTATCTCCCCTGCCTGTACCAAACACGTTCAAATCATGGCCGTTTACATGGATGAGGTTGAGATATTTCTCCATTACTTTGTACCAAAAATTCTGTCGCCGGCATCGCCCAGACCGGGAACGATGTACTTGTTGTCATTGAGCTTTTCGTCCATCACGCCGCAGTAGATGTCCACATCCGGATGCTGCTGCATCATGTTGTCCGCACCCTCGGGGGAACTGATGATGCACATGAACTTGATATTCTTCACGCCCAGTGCCTTGAGCTCGTCAATTGCAGCACAAGCGGTATTTCCCGTTGCAAGCATGGGATCAATGATGATGACATCACGCTCTGCAATGTCCTCCGGAAGCTTTGCATAATACTTCACCGGAAGATGGGTATCGGGATCACGGAACATACCGATATGACCGATCTTTGCCGCAGGCACAAGGGATGTTACGCCGTCAATCATGCCAAGTCCTGCACGCAGAAGCGGCACAAAAGCAAGCTTTCTGCCCGATACGATCTTGGTTCTTGCCATGCAGAGCGGTGTTTCCATTTCAATTTCCTTCAGCGGCAGGTCACGGGTTGCCTCGTAGCAGATGAGCATTGCCGTTTCGGATACCAGCTCACGAAATTCCTTTGTTCCTGTGTTCTTGTCACGCATCAGCGAGATCTTATGCTGAATCAGCGGATGATCAATAATATGAAGATTAGCCATTCTCATTTCCTCCTGTCTTTCCGATAGTATACCCTGCCCTTTCACAGGACATACATTACTTGTGTTCCAGTGCAGTGATCAGATCCACCCTACGCTGGTGTCTGCCGCCCTCAAATCCCGTATTCAGGAAAAGCTCCAGCAGTTCCAGTGCCAAGCCCTGACCGACCACTCGTTCACCCATGCACAGTACATTTGCATCGTTGTGCAGTCGGGTGTATTTCACAGAGAAGCAGTCGCTCGCACAAGCCGCACGAATACCCTTGATCTTGTTGGCAGCCATGCTCATGCCGATGCCCGTGCCGCACAGCAGCACAGCCTTTTCTGCCTCACCGCTCGTAACCTTGCCGCAGACCTTTTCCGCCATATCGGGATAATCGCAGGGAACGCCTTCTTCCGTTCCGCAGTCAATATAGGGAATGTTCTTTTCATCAAGATACGCCTTTACGGCATTTTTCAGCGTACACGCTGCATGGTCACATCCGATTGCTATCATAATTCCAACAACCTTTCATTACAATTTCGGAGCTTTGCCCCATTGTTGCCGCTTGTGCGTCAGCACAAAGGCAACGCTTGTCAGCGGCGACCCGCCGCCCGCTTGTGCGTCAGCACAAAGGCAACACTTGTCAGCGGCGACCCGCCGCTGCTATTTATCCGTCTTTTTCTTCTGCACCTGAACTGCCTGTAAATAGGATGCTGTCAGCTCCTGTGCAGTACCTGTTTTTTTCCATGCCGCACAGGTGCAGACGCCTGCTGCCGACTGCAGTCGTAGCATGGAAGGTGCAATGTGCAGCTTATCCGTGGGATGATCGCTCACAGCTGTGTACTGCCTTGCAAATTCCTCCGCACCGTCGCCGACCAGAACGATCGGTTCATCCATGCGGCGAACGGCTTCCGCAATTTCCGAAACAGTCTGCATTGCATCCGGCGTCACACGTTCCAAGCCATGCGGTGCGTCACCCATGGAATCGCAATGCGAGAACCACGCACAATAGAACAGATCCGCCCTTGCGTGCATCAGAGCCAGAATCTGCGGTGCACCATAAATACGGGACGCCATCGCTTCGAGCGTCGAAACACCCACACAGGGCGTATCATTCACCATCGCCATGCCCTGCACAGCGGCAATGCCGATACGCAGACCGGTATAAGAACCGGGACCGACTGCAACTGCATAGCAGTCCACGTCCTTTGCCGTCATGCGGCATTCCTCCAGCAGCTCCTTGCACAGCGGCAGGATCACCTGCGAATGGGTGCGGCTTGTGTAAATGGTATGTTCCCCCAGAAGAACCCCCTGCTCCGTGTCCAGAATTGCGACAGAAGCGGTTTTTCCCGAGGTATCAAGTCCCAATATCCGCAAAGCGTTCATCTCCCTCTATGGTAATCCGGCGTTCCTCATCACCCACACGCTCCAGCGTGATCCGGATGGTGTTTGTGGGCAGTGCCGATGTAATATTCTCCGACCATTCGACTGCAAAGACGCATTCTTCCATCGGGTAGTCATAAAAGCCCGTGGTTTCCAGCTCCTCCTCGCTTTCGATGCGGTACATATCGAAATGACAGAGCATTTTTTCCTCCGTGCCGTAGGTATGCACCAGTGCAAATGTCGGGGATGTCACAAGATCGGGCAGCCCCATTCCAAGGGCAAGTCCTCTTGTGAAGGTCGTTTTTCCTGCACCCAGATCCCCACGATAGGCGATCACGTCGCCCGCTTTCAGCAATGCACCGATCTTCTGTGCAAGTGCGATCGTATCCTCGGGGGAATGGGTGGTATAGGTGATCTTTGCCATCAGAACAGACCGCTGATGTTGCCGTCGTTGTCGCAGTCGATCTTGAATGCGGCAGGTGCCTTCGGCAGACCGGGCATTGTCATGATGTCGCCCGTCAACACCACAACAAATCCTGCACCTGCGGACAGACGCACATCACGCACGGTAATGGTGAAATCCTCCGGACAGCCGAGCTGCTTCGGATCGTCGGACAGTGAATACTGCGTCTTTGCAATACACACGGGCAGATTGCCATAGCCCATGTTTTCGATCTCCTGCAGTGCCTTTGCAGCTGCGGGCAGGAATTTCACGCCGTTTGCACGGTAAATTTCCTTTGCAATGGTTTCCACCTTTTTGGAGATGGACAGCTCATTCTTATAAAGCACACGGAATCCGTCGTCATTTTCGTCGCACATTTCGATGGTTTCACAAACCTTTTCTGCAAGGTCGGTGCCGCCCTCGCCGCCCTTGGCGAAGATCTCGCACATGGAGGTTTCTACACCAAGCTTCTTGCAGTATTCCGCTACGAATGCCAGCTCCTCGTCGCTGTCAGTGTGGAAACGATTGATCGCCACAACCACGGGAACATGGTACTTGAACATATTTTCAATGTGGGTTCTCAGGTTCACGATACCTCTCTTGAGGGCATCCACATCGGGCGTTGTCAATTCGGAACGCTCCACGCCGCCGTTGTACTTCAGTGCACGAATGGTTGCTACCATGACAACGCAGGAGGGCTTCAGACCGCCGTAACGGCACTTGATGTCAAAGAATTTTTCCGCACCGAGGTCGGAACCGAAGCCTGCCTCGGTAATGCAGTAATCGCCGAGCTTCAGTGCAAGCTTGGTTGCACGGATGGAATTGCAGCCGTGTGCAATATTCGCAAACGGGCCGCCGTGAATGAGAACGGGGGTATGTTCCAGCGTCTGCACAAGATTCGGCTTGAGAGCGTCCTTCAGGAGGGCTGTCATTGCACCCTGTGCCTGCAGATCCTTTGCATATACCGGCTCACCCTTGACATTGTAAGCCACCAGAATATTACCCAGACGCTCCTTGAGGTCTGCAAGATCGGTTGCAAGGCAGAGAATTGCCATGACTTCGGACGCAACTGTGATCTGGAAGCCATCTTCACGGGGTACGCCGTTGAGCTTGCCGCCCATGCCGACAACCACGTTACGCAGTGCTCTGTCGTTCATGTCCATGCAACGCTTGAACATGATCCTTCTGGTGTCGATCTGCAGCTCGTTGCCCTGCTGGAGATGATTGTCCAGAATGGCACAGAGCAGATTATTTGCCGCTGTCATAGCGTGAATATCACCTGTGAAATGGAGATTGATGTCCTCCATGGGAACGACCTGTGAATAGCCGCCGCCCGCTGCACCGCCCTTGATACCGAACACGGGACCGAGGGACGGTTCACGCAGGGCAAGCACTGCCTTCTTGCCGATTTTTGCCATTGCCTGTGCAAGTCCCACGCTGACGGTGGTTTTGCCCTCGCCTGCGGGTGTGGGGTTGATGGCAGTCACAAGGATCAGCTTACCGTCGGGACGGCAGGCAGTCTTTGCATAAAGCTTTTCGGTCACCTTTGCCTTATAATGACCATAGGGTTCGATATCCTCGGGGGAAATACCAAGTCCCCCGGCAATTTCAACGATGGGTTTCATTTGTGCAGCCTGTGCGATTTCAATATCGGATAACATCTTGCATACCTCCGTTTGCTATTTTGTCACGATTTCCGGAACTGCCGCATGACAGTTTCCGCCATTTTCAGTATAGCATATTTTCACGCTGAATGCAAGCAGTTTTTCGCATTCCGTCCAAAAGAACGTACCGCCGTGAAGGGCGGGGCAAAGAAAATCACTGCCGCTCATCTGAACGGCAGTGTGCTGCAATCATTATTCCTGTGCAAAGATCTTTTCCAGTGCATCGCCGGCAGAAAGGCTGCCGTTGAGAAATCCTGCAATGGCTTCATAGTGATCATCCATAAAAGAGATCGGATACATAAATGCATCCTCCACAACCTTCTTCGTCGGTGCGTAATCAATGCAGTTCTGTCCTACACGGAAGAACAGCACGCCGGTTTCGGAATCCAGCACCAGACAGCCAAGCAGCAGTCTTGCGTTGATCTCGTTGACAAATGCTGCAACCTCGACATAATTCTCGGCATTCACCTCAACATCGGAAGCTGCCATTACCGTAAATGCCGCCTCACCAATAATGGCATGGAGCATCAGACCTGTATTTTCATTCAGCTGCACACCGCTCTGAAACACACCGTCTTCTTCAAAAAAATCGTACTGCCACTTCTGGGTATCAAAAAAATCCTTGATCATGGATGTAATCTGATTCATTTACTTTTCTCCTTCCGCAAAAACGATGCCGCCTCCCGGCGGCACCGTAATTATTTTTTTTACTCCGCAGCTTCCACTACACCTGCAGCCTCTGCAGCATCGGATGCAGCAGCAGCCTCCGCAGCAGCGATCTGTTCTTCCAGACTCATGGTTTCAGCAGCAGTTGTGCCCATGCCCATTTCAGCCATCAGACGCTGCAGCTCAGTGTCCACCTTCTGGTTTGCCTGAAGCTGTTCAAAGGTCTCCATCTCATTGGAGCTTACACCGTTGGAAGTGGCGATCTCAGAGAATGCCTCTGCCTCTGCTTCCTTGCGTGCAACCTTCTCCTCCATACGGCTGAACTTGTCGAAGGAACTGTTGGTGTCAATACCGCCGATGGACTGTGCCAGACTCTTTTGTGTATCTGCCATCTGAGAACGTGCGATCAACATGGACTGACGGCTCTTTGCCTCGTCCAGCTTTGCCTTGAGCGTTTCTACCTGCTCACGGATCGCATCGGTCTGATCGGAAATTGTTTCATACATCTGCTGGTAGTTTGCAGTCTCCTCGTCAGCCTTTACCTTCTGCTGGAGTGCACGCTTGGCAAGATCGGTGTTGCCGGATGCCAGTGCAGCCTTTGCCTTTGCCTCCCAGTCAGCGGACTTGCGTGCTGCGTCCTTGTACTGCTTTTCAGCCATACGCTCGCTTGCTACTGCCTTGCCCAGTGCCTGTGTGGACTTGTTCAGCTCCTTCTGCATATCCAGAATGATCTGCTTGACCATCTTCTCCGGATCTTCTGCACGGTCGATCAGGTCGTTCACGTTAGACTTAAAAATATCACTGATTCTCTGAAAAATTCCCATTGTTCTTTCCTCCGTTTCAAGTTCGTCGATTTTTGTTGGCGGCTGTGCCGTCCATATTTGTATCATACCACATAATTGCAGAAATGTCAAGGGTTATTACAAAATATTTTTATGTTAATCACATTTACTTCACAATATTAGACGATTCGGTATCTCCAGTGCGTCAGCGGGGCAACTTTTTGACGGTTTTTTTCATTTTCCCCCGATGCAGACAGGGGACGCATTATGGCAAAGCGGCAGCTTTTCAAAGCTGCCGCTCAAATCCCAATTGTCTATTGGGGGTTAAGGGATTAGTATTACTGGTCAAAAACGACCTCTCCGTCCTTGCATATGACTCTGTCAAATAGTGCGTTGGCACGCCACTGTTCTCCCTGCTGTACATTCTGCCACTGTGCGATCGTTCCGGAATATCGCAGCGTCCGCAGCTTTTCGGCACTTGCAAAGCAACCCAGCGGCACATTTTCAGGAATCAGACTGCAATTCGGACTGCTGTTTGTACTGCTGATCCAGATACTCACCGGATAGGGGGAAGTCAGTACTTCCATTGGTACAAGAACGCCATTCAGATATGGATAGCTCCCGTTTTTCATCAGCCAGCCCATCACATCACCTCCGTTCACAGAAAACAGATTCCGGCAAAATGGTTGCATTATTCCATACAACTGCAGGGTAGGTGTTTTCATCAGAAGCAAGACAACCCCGCAGATTGAACTGCGGGGTTGGGCGTTTATGGCTGCTCCGGCGGCGGAATCAGTACCGCACGCACGGTCACACGGGTTTGTCCGCTGAGTGTACAGGTGAATAAGGTCAGATCCCAGCTTTCCTCCGCACCGGCAAGCATGGACGGAATATCCCGTCCGCCGACCATATCCGTCTGGATGACTTCATAGATATACAGTTCGCCGTTTGCATTGGTGAACAGGATCTGGTCACCGGAATTCAGACTCTGGATGTTTCCGAAATGCGTACGGAAATTATGTGCTGCAATGATCAGATCTCCCGCTGCTGCTGCACCCTGATACCGGCAGGGAGCACGACGCAGTTTAGGATAACTCCATTCACTCATAACAGGGAGCTCAATATTCAGATTCGGGATGCTGATGATACCGATGTACTGCGAACCGTCGATCTCTACAACAGGATCGGTTGGGGGTTCTGTCGGCTCCGTCGTTTCCGGCTCTGTGGCATACTCTGAAAACAGATCCTCCGTCGGAAGATATTGCTGCAGATCAAATTCCGTTGTCTGCGGTTCCGTCTGCATTTCTTCGATCTGCTGTCGCAGATCATCTAAAATCATA
>JAZOBK010000231.1:0-2669 GCA_045595985.1 Oscillospiraceae bacterium | reverse complement strand
GGATGTCCGTGGCGTCAGATCGTGTCTAAGGATTTGGTACATTTCGAAGAGAAAGGCGATATGATCCTTCGTGGGACAAAGGATGAGCAGGACTTGTTCATCTATACTGGTTGCGTCATTCATTCGCAGGGGAAGTTCCATATTTTCTATACGGGTCATAATTATCATCTTATTCCGAAGGAAAAACCGCAAGAAGCAATCATGCATGCGGTATCAGATGATTTGGAACATTGGGAAAAGTGCCCAGGAGAATACTTCTTTGCACCCGAAGGTTATGAGATACATGACTGGAGAGATCCTTTCATTTTCTTTGATGAAGCAGATGGTCAGTATCACATGGTTCTTGCGGCACGAAAAAAGAATGGCCCTGCCCAAAAACGTGGCTGTACGGTGCACGCAACGTCAGCTGACCTGAATAATTGGACAGTACAAAAGCCGTTGTGGGATCCTGAATTGTACTTTACGCACGAATGTCCTGATCTTTTCAAGATGGGGGATTGGTACTATCTGGTTTACTCGGAATTCTCTGACGAATTCCGCACAAGGTATGTGCGTAGTCGCTCGCTGTATGGCCCTTGGGAAGCTCCTAAGGACGATGCGTTTGACTCTAGGGCATTCTATGCAGCAAAGACTGCATTCGATGGCGAGAAGCGCTATCTGTTTGGTTGGAATCCGACTCGTGAGAGTAATCGAGATGATGGCCCGTTCCAGTGGGGTGGCCATTTGATCGTGCATGAAGTGTGGCAGGATGAAGCAGGTGAACTGCGCGTACGGATGCCGCAGACATACAAGGATGTATTCACTAAGCCTGTCCAGACGGAAATGGTAGCCAATACATATGCGAAATGTGTCGGTAATGAGTGGTTGCTAGATAATGAAGCTGGATATGCTGAAATCAAGACGGATGTGGAGCTTCCGCCTGTGTGTATGATTGAGGCCGATATTGAAGTTGCGGCGGATACACAGCAAGTAGGTGTACGTTTTCGCTATGATCCCGAACGTGATTTGTCCTATGCGATGAACTATCAGTTGCATAAAAGAACGTGGAACTGTATTTGCATGCCAAGAACTGCCTGGGGGAAGCTGGATGAGTTTAGCCTTCAGCGTGTAATGCCGCAGGACGATGAGAGAATACTTCATGTAGCGCTCCTGCTGGATCATGATGTTGCGACCTTGTATGTTAATGACAGTATCGCACTGAATATGCGTACTTGTAATGGTATCGCAAATCATATGGCATTCTATGTATGTCATGGTATAGCGCGGATTAAGGATGTCCGCGTTACACAAATTTCGGAATGAGTATCAGTGTTATGCTACTTAGCTGATTCGTGTGCAGTGGTGCTGTACGGTTGCAGAAGATAGCAGATCTTGAAGGGTTGGTAGGATGATGCTATGCGCTCAATGGACTTGCAGTTGCGTAGTGAGTATTACACTATGCTACGGTAATGTACTTCTTCTCATGACTGAAAGATGAGAAAACCGCTTGTTGAACAACTTGTTTCAACAAGCGGTTATTTTGTGAGGAAATTTAGTCTTGGATGATGGTTAGCTCAGTAGCTTTAGGTATTTGTATATGGTCGGTCTGCTTAATCCACACAACCTCGCAAACTCGCTAACATTGGTTTGCTTAGAAACGTAAGCAGGGTAGTGTTTATAGAACAGCGGTGGAATATCTTCTTTGGTTGTGGGTTTGCGTCCGATTCTTCGGCCCTTTTCTCGAGCATTGGCCATTCCACTGCGGACGCGAGCACGAATGATGCTCAACTCTAACTCCGCGAATACCGCTGACATTTGGATGAAGGCTTGACTCATTGGGTCAATCTCGCCTTGACGGCAGTCAATGGTGATACTGCCCACAATGATCAACCGCATATGTTTTTGCTTGATGATATCGACAATACCACATAACTGTTGTGTGCTGCGACTCAAACGGGAAACTTCAGTGCAAACCAATGACGAACCCTGTTCTGCGTTCTCTAGCAACAAATCCAGGTTTTGTTTGATCCGCGAATCACCATGCTCTCGTTCGGTGATAATCTCTTCGGCACCTGCTGCCTTCAGTTCTCGTACTTGGCGTTGTAAATCTTGCCCCTTCTCTTCGGAAAGTGATACACGGGCGTATCCATAAGTTTTGCTCATATTGTCCTCCTGCTGTAAAAGAAAGGCTCTCGCGTCTCAAATTGTTACGTTGACCGTTTTCGTTGACACATTTCGGGCAGATTTCTCACGGTTGAGGCTGCTGCTACGGTGTCAGCGCTACCATCTGTTTTTGCTACACCAGAATCAAAGATTTATTATTAGAAATACAATCATAGGAGCGCCTCCAGCAAAGTAGTGTATTCTTATCCTCATGGCGTATGGAAACGCTCCTGCATACAGAATTCTTTATTTCTTATCAAGTGTTCTGTGATTCTTGCGGTTGCTTCACTGCATCGTGGTGAGCTTCTTGGAGTTTCCTTATCTTCTCTTTAAATGCATACAGTGCTGTGCCAATGTCGTTGAATGCGTCCAGAGCCTCAATCTTGTCTGCTTCCCGTGCCAACCTGCAAAGCACTCCTGCTTCATCCTCAAAGAGGTTCAAGGCTCCTTCAACCAGCAGACGCATTTCGCTGAATGCATGGCTGGTAATCCACATGAAATCATCTTCCAGTTTCATCTGTTCATCC
>JAZOBK010000230.1:0-4082 GCA_045595985.1 Oscillospiraceae bacterium | reverse complement strand
ACTTAGTTTGTCATTCAGCCACATAATCCGTCCAAGCAATACAGAATACAGCATTACGAAAGTCCATTTTTACAACTCCTGGGACGATTTATACTATTATCATATCATAATTTTTACAGAGAAACAACACAAAATATTAATATTTGGTGGATAATACGAACGTTTTATCAACGAAATAGCCTCTTTTTCTTCCACCAAATTATCTATTTGTCTACCTCATGATCAAAAAAGAGGAATAAACTTCAAATTTTCACTTTTTTACAGCAAACACTTCTAAAGATCAAACGCCAGACCAAAATATGCGGGAGGCGGTAGTGTACTTTCTCCAAATGAAAAGCACATAGCAAAAGGCTTGTCCCCGCCGTAAGTCCGAAACATGCCCTTCGCAAATCCCAGTGCATTTAAAATTCCGGATGCCGCTTTTTCATTCCCCAGCAGCTCCACACTGAGAAGGGTACTCCCCTCCCCATGGGCTGCCAGCACGAAGTCCTCTCCCCTATAGAACGCCTCCTGTGTTTCCAGAAAGTCCAGATTCTCACCTTCCTGCAGCACGGCGTTCTCCGGAAGCAGCTGTCGGCGAAGTTTCGCATACTCGGCTTTGTTGATCTGTTCAACCGAAACTGCCGTATCGGACGCAGTACAGTGAATCTCACGAATATCACTGCACTTCTGATACCCCATACGTTCATAGAATTTAAACAGAGATTCACTGCCGGGCACAAGAATCACTCCCACATAGCCAAGCTGTTTCAGATGTCGATGCGTATCCTCCATCAGTCTATGGCATATTCCCTGTCCACGATACGCCTTAGCCGTCGCCACGGCATACAGATATGCCACACGGTTTCCAAGATACCAGCAGTCAAACCAGTACAATGCTGCGGCGATTCGTCCGTCAACGCTTGCAATACGGCAGCGATCGGTACTGAATGCCGTTTCAGCAAAATCATCCAGAAATGCATCCGTATCCGCAAATGCCTCCTGCCACAAACTGCGAAGCTGCATCCACTGTGAATTCTGCGGTTTTCCGATCGTCATAACATAAGCCCCCTTTCCCGACTCTCTCCCGTACTTCGTTATAGTTTCATTGTACTATGATGCCCCCTATTTGTCAATAGTTTACATTTTTTACACACGCAAATCAATTTTATATTTGATGAGGCTCCATCCCGCCTACGGCGGAATGGAGCCTCTATAAAATCAACAGAAGTAGTTGAAGTATGACCAGAAAGTCTGAAAATGATTTGTATGTTTTTATACAGTTGATAAACTCATTTTCCTTGACTTTTTACACAAAATTTGCTATAATAATATTAGTTCATTATGTACACTTTAGCATTTTTGTAACAACAATATTCTAAAACACAAAGGGGTATTTCATGAATACAGATAAAAGGGTATCGTTCAGCATCTCATTCAACCCTACATGGGTGCTTTCCAAAAGGGAAGATACAGTTCTTCCCATTGATCGTTTTACATTTGAACTGAAAAAGAAATATGAAGTGACTCAGCTTGATACAAGCCTTACAGATTGTTCGGGTGTGATCGACATTCCGGATGATGCCGATGATACGGCTATGCAAGCCTCCTTGCAAAAGGAGCTTCAGGATATGCTTGCACATATGTATCATCTGAGTGATGATACTTCGGTCTATACGCTTTCTTTGGATGTTTTCACCGCATCCAAAGATGAGAATGCACCAATAGAAGAAATTCCATCTGTGGAAGAAATCATCGCCAGTGAGAAACTATTGAATTCCGACATCCATACGGACAAGCCCAAAAAGACTTCTCCCTCACCTTCCGAACCATTATCTGCAATTGAGAAGATCAATGCACTGGTCGGTGCGTCCGAATTCAAGGAAATTGCTGCCGAATGCGTCCGGATCGCACCGCACATCAAAAAGCATGGAACCTTCAACGCATTTACACACAGAAGCTATCTGGTTTCCGTGAATGACGGTTATGGATCGTCCACCTATCTGAATCTGTTTGCGGAACTGATTGAAGAACTCGGACTGTTCGAATTTAGTTCAAAGAAAAAAGTTGTTGAGGTTTCGCTGCTTTCTCCGCAGAAAAAAAATCAGATGGAATCTCCGTTTTCCGCTGCACTCTCCTGTTTCCAGAAAACAAGCGGCGGCAAGATCGTATGCATTGATATTTCCGAATGGATGTCGAACACCGATGACAAGGAATTCCGTGATTTTCTGAAAACCGTCGATCTGCACGCAGGTGAGAATATTGTGTTCTTTCGTGTGCCCTTCGTGGAAAAGAACATCCTCCTTGAACTCCACAACAATCTGAATGACCAGCTCTTTGTCAAGGAATTCTCCATCATCCCCTTTGATTCACACGAGCTTGACATTTGTGCGGAAACTCTGTTGACGGAATTGGGATTTCAGATGGAACAGGCGTCCTGGGAAGTGTTCCGCCAGAGAATCACTGAAGAAAAGAACGATGGTCGGTTCTATGGCATTAATACGGTTCGCAAGGTGATTCTGGAAATGATCTACCTCAAGCAGCTGCACGATGCGGTTACCGACAACGATGATACGCTCATTCGCAAGGATGAGATCATGGATCTGATCGCTTATGACTCCGGACTGAATCAGACCGGTATGCAGATGCTCAGTGAGCTTGTCGGCATGGAATCCGTTCGTCAGCGTGTGGAAGAAATCATTGCACAGATTGAAGCTTCCCTGCAGAACGAATCCCTCGATTCTCCCTGCATTCATATGCGATTCGTGGGCAATCCCGGTACGGGCAAAACGACGGTTGCCAGAATTATCGGCAAGATCATGAAGGAAAAGGGAATTCTGCGAAACGGCAATTTCTTTGAATATTCCGGCAGGGATTTCTGCGGACGCTATGTGGGAGAAACTGCTCCCAAAACAGCAAGTATGTGCAGGGACGCATATGGTTCGGTACTGTTCATTGATGAGGCGTATTCGCTCTATCGTGCAGATGGATCAAGCACTGCGGATTATGGCAGAGAAGCCATTGACACACTGGTGGCTGAAATGGAAAATCACCGCACGGATCTGATGGTAATCATGGCCGGCTATCCGGATGACATGGAAAAACTGATGACGGGCAATGTCGGTCTGAAAAGCCGTATGCCGTACCAGATCGACTTCCCGAATTATTCCAGAGAACAGCTTGCACAGATCTTCCTTGAAATGGCAAAGAAAAGCTTTACATATCAAACGGATTTTGAGGATGCTGTGCGTGAATATTTCAACTGTCTGTCCGATGAGCTGATGAATGCAAAGGAATTCAGCAATGCACGTTTTGTCCGCAATCTGTTTGAACGAACATGGGGCAAGGCAGTTCTTCGCTGCCAGATGGCACAGAAGGAATGCACTGCACTGGTCGTTGAGGATTTCCGTCTGGCAACTTCTGAAAAGGAATTCCGGAACATTATGAAGAGAAAATCCAAAACCATCGGCTTTATCTGAACAACTCACTGATTGCATCAGTAGTTATATAATATGAATACTTGGAGGTATGAATCATGAGTGAAGAAAAAAACATGAAGGCTGCACAGAACGTCTACGAAACCATTTGCCAGATGTTCGACGACATGGATTTTAAGTATGAAAGACATGATGAAGATATGGTAATTTCCTGCACTGTCAGAGGTGATGACTTCCCGATGGAAATGCTGTTCTTTGTTCATGCTGACCGTGAGATCGTACAGCTTATTTCCCCGATGCCGTACCGTATCAATGAGGAAAAGAGAGTTGATGCCGCAATTGCTGTGGCTATCGCAAACTATGGTCTGGTCAACGGCTCTTTTGACTATGATATGTCCGACGGTGAGATCCGTTTCAGAGTTACACAGGCATTCATGGACAGCATTCTGGGTAAGGAAGTATTCAGATATATGATTGCTGCCGCTTCCAGCAGCATTGACAAGTATAACGACAGATTCTTCATGCTGAACAAGGGCATGATGACGGTCGAACAGTTCATTGAAATGGAAAACTCTGATAACTGATCATCCGTTTCTGCTGCTATTCAGGGCTTTGCAACGCTAATCGCTGCAAAGCCCTTGTCATACTGTTCCCATTTGAAAATCA
>JAZOBK010000229.1:0-22457 GCA_045595985.1 Oscillospiraceae bacterium | reverse complement strand
TATTCCAATTTCCACGGAGCTGCTGTATTCGTGGATGAACGGTACGCCGAACCCTGTGTCCAGTGTGCAGGCGAACAATGATCCGGCTTACACCATCAACCCCGATTTCTGTGATGCAGAAGGCGAACTCAAGGACAGTATGGCGATCTTCGACGTTATTATGAATAAGTGCAAGACCTACGGTCTGAAGGTCATTCTGGACATCCATAGTCCCACAGCTCACAACTCCGGACATAACTATAATCTCTGGTATTATGACGAGAATGCCGGCAGTGCCGATACGATGGCGATCATGCCCGACGGCACTAAGGTTACATCCAAAATGTGGCAGGATACGCTGGTGTGGATCGCTGACAAGTACAGCAATGATGATACCATCATTGCCTATGACCTGAAGAACGAGCCGCACGGCAAGGGACAGGAGGGCAGTGCCGCTGCAAAGTGGGATGGCTCCACGGATGAAAACAACTGGGCATACGCATCCAAGAAGTGTGCGGACGCCATTCAGAAGGTCAATCCCAATGCTCTGATCTTCATTGAGGGTGTTGAGCAGCAGGTGCGTAATGACAGTTTTAAGTGGGGGCAGCCCGACTCCAAGACCGATCCGCCGTACTACCCAGGCTGGTGGGGCGGTCAGCTGCGTGGCGTGCGTGATTACCCTGTGACGCTTGAAGCGTCCGGAACCAGTAAGATCGTGTATTCTCCCCATGACTATGGTCCGTCCGTATGGCCGCAGACATGGTTTGAAGGCGATTTTACAACGCAGAGTCTGCTCGATGATTACTGGTACGATACATGGGCATTCATCGGCGAGGAGGATATTGCTCCTCTGTTCATCGGTGAATGGGGAGGTCACATGGGCGGCGATAACCAGAAGTGGATGGAGCTGCTGCGTGACTATATGATCGACAACCACGTTAACCACACCTTCTGGTGTCTGAATACCAATTCCGGCGATACCGGCGGTCTGTGGACAGCGATGGGCTTTACACCGGCAAGCGGATCAAGCATCACATGGGATGACGAAAAGTACGGTCTGATGGAAAAATCTCTCTGGCAGACCGACAGCGGCAAGTACATCAGTCTTGACCATGAGCGTCCGCTCGGCGTGAACGGCACAGGAATTTCCGTAGCAGAATATTATGCAAGTGGTCTGAGCAGTAATCTTGATGCAGGCGGCAAGGGCGATCCCATGCCCCCCGTGGATACACCGACGGATCCGCCGACCGAACCCCCTACAACGGAAGTACCCACAACCGAACCGCCTACTACCGAAGCACCCACAACGGAAGAACCTACAACCGAACCGTCCGCGAAAGCCGTTTATGGCGACGTTGATGAAAGCGGTAATGTGGATATTCTTGATGTAATCAAGCTGAACAGAGCATTGCTCGGCGTTGGCTCTTTGTCCGATCAGGCAATTCTGAATGCCGATGTGGACAATGACAAGAAGCCGTCACCGGCGGATTCTCTGAACATTCTCAAGTTCATTGTCGGTCTGGTTGAAAAACTGCCGATCAAGTAACGGATGATTCCGCGATTCCCTGTGCTGCCGGGAGTCGTGGTGTTGTGAAACTAAATGCAAGGAACATTGGATTTGAGGGATTTGGTGTTCCCGCAAATGTTCGTGATAAAAAAGAGGAGGTATTATCATGATAGTATGGAAAAAGCTGACCGCAGCTGCCGCTGCACTGGCATTCTGTGTCGGCACTGTAACCACCGGTGTGATGACAAATCTGCACACCACTGCCGTGGATGACGGCAACGATGACTGGCTGCACGCAGTCGGCAGCCGCCTGTATGACAAGGACGGAAACGAAGTCTGGCTGACCGGTGCAAACTGGTTCGGCTTTAACTGCACCGAAAACTGTGCACACGGTCTGTATGCAGCAGACGTTGATGTTTTCCTGTCGAATGTTGCCGACAAGGGCATTAATATCATTCGTTTCCCCATTTCCTCGGAGCTGCTCAAGTCATGGATGGACGGTACGCCGAATCCCGTCAACAGTGTACAGGCGGGCTACGAACCGCCCTATGTGGACATCAACCGTGACTTCGTACTTGAGGACGGCAAGACCATGAAGGACAGTATGCAGATCTTTGATGTTATCATGCAAAAGTGCAAAAAATACGGCATCAAGGCGATGATCGACATTCACAGTCCGCATTCCGATAACTCCGGTCACAACTATGAGCTGTGGTATGGCAAGGCAGGCGTGACCACTGACGTATGGATCGACACCCTCGTGTGGCTTGCGGATAAGTACAGCGATGACGATACCATCATCGGCTATGATCTCAAGAACGAGCCGCATGGCAAGCGTGGTTATACCGGCGATAAATGTCCGAGCGATATTGCAAAATGGGACGGCAGCACCGATGAGAACAACTGGGCATATGCCGCAACCAAGTGTGCCAATGCCATTCTTGAGGTGAATCCCAATGCCCTCATTTTCATCGAGGGTGTTGAGCAGTATCCCAAGACAGAAAAGGGATACACCTACGATACTCCCGACGTCTGGAACGCTCCTGCCGATCAATCTACCTGGTATGGTGCATGGTGGGGCGGCAACCTGAGAGGCGTGCGTGATTTCCCGATCACGCCCGATTCCGGCACAAGCCAGATCGTATATTCTCCCCATGACTACGGCCCGTCCGTATATGCACAGACGTGGTTTGACAAGGATTTCACCACACAGACGCTTCTGGATGATTACTGGTATGATACATGGGCGTACATCGTTGAGGAAGATATTGCTCCGCTGCTGATCGGCGAATGGGGCGGTCATATGGATGGCGGCAAGAACCAGAAGTGGATGGAGCTGCTGCGTGACTACATGATCGACAACCACATCAACCATACATTTTGGTGCCTGAACCCGAATTCCGGTGATACCGGCGGACTTCTGAGCTATGATTTCCAGACATGGGATGACGAAAAGTATGGACTTTTTGAACCCTCTCTCTGGCAAACGGAAAGCGGCAAGTATATCGGACTCGACCATCAGCAGCCGCTGGGTGTGAACGGTACGGGTGTTTCGGTGACTGAGTTTTATGCAAGTGGTGAAAAGAGTAATCTGAATACAGGCGGTAAAACAGATCCCGTGGATCCTGTGGTTCCTTCTGAAACCAAGCCGACGGATCCCCCCACAGAGCCTACGACTGAAAAGCCAGAGGAAACGCCTGCTAAGGCGAATTACGGCGACGTTGATGAGAACGGTGAGGTTAATGTTCTGGACGTCATTACGCTGAACAGAGCACTGCTCGGCGGTACCGCTCTGTCCGATCAGGCGATTCTGAACGCTGATGTGGATAGCGACAAGAAACCGTCGCCTGCGGATTCTCTGAATATTCTGAAATACATTGTCGGTCTGATTGAAAAGCTGCCGATCAAGTAAACGATTATGCATTGACTCCCTGTTCCGCAGGGAGTCAATGTGCTGAAAAAACAAAAAGCCTTGGAAAAATCCAAAGCTTCATGACAGTGTGATGTGGCGCCCCCTGCGAGAATCGAACTCACAACTAACCCTTAGGAGGGGTTTATTATATCCATTTAACTAAAGGGGCGTCGCATAACTATATTATATCATACTCTGTCATAAATTGCAAGAACTATTTTGCAGAGAGAAAAAATGTTTCGTCTTTGTGCAAATTGTTGAAAAATACTGGGAAATAACGGCGGAAACAGGCGGAATAATTGGAAAGTTCGTGCATTTTACCTAAAAAACCGATAGTTACCGTTTTGTAACAAATGAAAAAAAACGCAAAAAAAATATCCCGACTGCACAAAAAATGGGATAAAAATTTGTGCAGAACATTCAAAAAAAATGAAAGAATGGATTTTTGCATTGACTTTTTAGGCAGAGTGTTGTATATTTATGTTATGAAAGCAAATGCTGTATGCATTTAGCAGGATTCGCAAAATAAGATATGGCATTGAAGGTGTGTAGATGGTTTCGATAAAAGACATTGCTGCGGAATGCCACGTTTCTACAGCGACCGTCAGTAAGGCACTGAATGACCATGACGATGTAGGCACAGCGACGAAAGAGCGTGTCCGTGAAGCAGCCAGAAGATTGGGCTATATGCCGAATTCATTGGCAAGGGCTTTGAAAACCAAGAAATCCTATAATATAGGAGTGCTCATGGTGGACAAGGCGAACAGCGGCTTGCAGCATCATTATTTTGCGGCGATTCTTGATAGTTTCAAAGTAGAAATGGAACGCAGCGGTTATGATCTGACGTTTATCAGCAGTCATGTCGGCAACAGTTCCTATTCTTATTATGAGCACTGTATGTACCGCAATGTTGACGGCGTTCTGGCTGCCTGTGTGGATTTCACAGCACCGGAAATGCAAAGACTTCTGACCAGTGATCTTCCGATCGTTTCGATCGACTACATATCTGATGAGAAGTATGCGGTGGTTTCCGACAATGAACAGGGAATCCGTGATTTGCTGGAGCTGGCGTTCCAAAAAGGGCATAGGAGAATCGCATATATATACGGTGAGGACGCACAGGTTACCCGCTCACGTTTGAAAACGTTTCGAGAGGTGCTTGCTGAACATCACTGTGAGGTGAACGAACGGTTTCTGAAACCTGCAAAATATCTGCATCCCGATGAGGCGTTCCGGCTGACGCAGGAATTGCTGAAGGAGGAGCAGCCCCCGACTTGTATTCTGTATCCGGATGACATTTGTGCCGTTTCGGGTGTGGAGGCGATCCGTGAATGCGGGCTGACCGAGGGTAAGGACGTTTCCGTGATGGGATATGACGGTACGCCGCTGCTGCAGATGCTTCGTCCGAGTCTGACGACGATACGGCAGGATACGGAGTCCATCGGCAGAAAAGCTGCCGAGTTGCTTCTGAAACTGATTCGCAAGGAAAATGTCCCGATGACAGAGCGAGTGCGGTATTGCCGCGGAACGCTTCTGGAAGGGGAAACGGTGGGAACACCGGCTTAATTATGGCATATTATATTTCATACGGAAATATAATAGATATATCTTAAGGAGGAATTTACCAATGAGCAAAATGAAGAGAACACTTGCGCTGCTCGCAACACTGGCTATGGCTTCCACAGCATTCGTTGCTTGCGGCCCTGCAGAGGAAGAGTCCAAGCCTGCAGAATCCAAGACTGAGTCCGTAGAGTCCAAGGAAGAAGAGTCCAAGACAGAGTCTGAAGAAGAAAAGGCTGCTGTTAACCTTCCTGATGATGGCGATTGCCTGACAATCGTATGCTGGACTGACACAGACCTGAACAACATGTTCGATCTGTACGTAACAAAGAACTCTGATGCTAAGGTTGGCGAGACAATCAAGTATCAGAACTGCGGCGAGAACGGCGGCGGTGCAGCTAAGGAGTATGCAAACTACCTGAACGCTGGCGATGACGTTGACCTGTTCGTAGCTGAGGCTGGCTGGATTCTGAACTACATCAACGATGATAAGTTCTCTGCTCCTCTGTCCGACCTGGGCATTACTGAGGATGAATTCAAGAATGCTTATGACTACACTGTAAAGATCGGTACTGACAACAATGGCGTACTGAAGGGTGCTTCTTGGCAGGCAGCTGCTGGCGGCTTCGCTTACAACACTGACATTGCTAAGGAAAAGCTCGGCATTGAGACTCCTGAGGCTATGCAGGATGCTATCAAGGATTGGGATGGCTTCATGGCTACAGCTGAAAAGCTGAAGACAGCTACTGACGGCAAGGTTAAGATGACTGCTACTCTGGGCGGTCTGTGGCAGTGCTTCTCCACAGCTACAGGTGCTGCTTGGGTTGATGGTACAACTCTGAACACCACAGCTGTTAAGGAGTTCACAACTATGGCTAAGGACATGGTTGACAAGGGCTATGTAAACGCAAACGTAAATCAGTGGACACCTGACTGGACAAACGTAGGTCTGAACGGTGAGACTCTGGGTTACTTCTACTCCACATGGTGCCTCGGCGTAGGTGCACAGCTGGAGCAGAACGGCGGTACTGCTGGTAACTGGAACATCGTTGTAGGTCCGCAGGAATACTTCTGGGGCGGTTCTTGGCTCTGCGTATCTCCTAACTGCGACAACGCTACAATGGCTGCTGACTTCATCAGAACATTCACAGCTAACGACGCAACAATGGAAGAATACGCTCTGGCTTCTGGCGACTTCGTAAACAACAAGGTTGCTATGGATAAGATCGTAGCTGACGGCTCCAACAGCAATGCTCTGCTGGGTGGCCAGGATCAGTTTGCAGTTCTGACAGACGTTGCTGCTGGTATCGACATGAGTGCAACAATTTCCAAGTATGACCAGTCCCTGAAGGACACATACCTGAACGCACTGCAGAAGAACATCGACAAGTCTGCTGACGAGATCCTCGATGTTTACACAACAGATGCAGTTGCAGCTAACCCTGACCTCTCCAAGTAATTCAGATTTTACCAAAATCTAATTAAACAAAAACATATATGTAGCCTGTGGGGGCGAAGTGCCCCCATAGGCACATGTTGTAATTTCATGTCGAGAGGGTGAAAGGTAATGGCGTCAGCTGCACAGCGTCGTATTAAATCTATTAGCTATGCCAAGTATGGATATATGTTCATTGCACCTTTTTTCCTTGTGTATTGCTTTTTCCAGATTTGGCCTTTGATCTACACATTTATCTTGTCCTTCCAGGGCAATCAGGCTTTACACGGACAGTGGGTTGGTCTTGACAACTACACAACGATCCTGTTTGGACAAGGTGTTGCACAGGGTGCCGCTGCTACCAGCGCAAAGTTCTTGAACGCCCTTGGTAACACATTCATTCTTTGGTTCGGTAACTTTATTCCGCAGATTCTGCTTTCGCTGCTGCTGGCTGTATGGTTTACTGATGCTAAGGTAAAGCTGCCCGGTAAGGGTTTCTTCAAAGTAGTAATGTATATGCCGAATATCATCACTGCTGCATCTGTTGCAGCTCTGTTCGTAAACCTGTTCGGTGACTCCAAGTACTACTTCATTAACGCAACCCTGATAAATATGGGTTTGGTGGATCCGGAAGCAACGATCGAGTTTGTAACGCATCCTGTAATTTCCAAGATCATGGTTATGTTCATTCAGACATGGCTGTGGTTTGGTAATACCATGATCATGCTGATGTCCGGTATCATGGGCATTAACCCGTCCCTCTTTGAGGCTGCAAATATCGACGGTGCAAATTCCAGACAGGTATTCTTCAAGGTTACTCTGCCCCTGCTGCAGCCGATTATGGTTTACACACTCGTAACTTCTATGATCGGTGGTCTGCAGATGTTCGATATTCCGTTCCTGTACCATCAGGGTGCTAACTATTCTCTGGATCTCGAAACAGCGGCAGTATTCATTTATGCAAACTTTAACCAGGGTACAGTGTCGCAGGCTAACTATGGTTATGCTGGTGCTGCCTCTATTATCATCTTTATTATTACTGCGATCCTCGGTTCCATTACGTTCTTCATGAATCGTGACAAGGATGAAATTGCACAGAAGAAGCAGCGTAAGAGAGCGATGAAGCAGTACAAGGAAAAGATGAAGAGAGGAGGTCTGACATTATGAGCATGAAAAAACAGTATGGTCAGCCTAAGGATAATTACCACGCTAAAATCATTGCAAAGTCAATCTTTATCTTTATCATCTGCGTGATTCTGACTCTGATTTGTCTGATCCCGATCTATATTCTGATCGTAAACTCCACACACGGACATATGGCACTGGCAAAGAATCCTTCTAACTTCTGGTTTGGAGATAGTATCGTTGACAACTTCAATACCCTTTTGGGTAAGGTGAAGACCGGTGCTGCACGTCAGTACTCCGGTGCTTTTGATACAGTTCAGGGTTATACAAACAGCTTGATTATTGCAGGTGCAACCACAGGTCTGACAGTATTCTTCTCTGCTCTGACTGCATATGGTCTGACCGTATATGATTTCAAGCTGAGAGGTCCGGCATATACATTTATCATTGCAGTAATGATGATTCCTGTGCAGGTTTCCTCCGCAGGTTTCGTAAGATTCATGTATCAGCTTGGTCTGATCAACAACTTTATTCCGCTGATCGTACCGGCAATTGCTGCTCCGGCTGTTATCTTCTTCATGCGTTCCTACATGAAATCCTCCTTCCCGTTGGATATTGTAGAGGCTGCACGTATTGACGGCTGTGCAGAGTTCCGAACGTTCCTGACCATCGCAATTCCGATGATGAAGCCGGCTATTGCAGTACAGGCAATCTTTGCATTTGTTGCAAACTGGAACAACTTCTATACTCAGAACATGATTCTGAAGAGTGATAAGCTTGTAACAATGCCGATCATGGTAGCAAAGGTACTGGGCTTTGATAAGAACAAGGACTACGGTGTAGACTACCTGTGTGTTACACTGTCCATTCTGCCGATCGTTATTATCTACTTCATTCTGTCCAAGTTCATCATTGCCGGTGTTGCACTTGGTGGTGTAAAGGAATAATTTTGACGTACATAACGTTAATGCAAAACATCAAATCGCCTGCTTTTTGAGCAGGCGATTTTTTTGAAATAAATGGGATTTCCAACTTGGAAATCCCATTTGTGTTACAGTAACTGCATTTGATTTGCTTCCTCAAGATTTTTGGCAAGCTTTCCTGCCGCAGGAATTGTCTTGACGCGGTAGCTCTGCACGGTTTCAAGGAACTCTCCTTCCGGAATTTCCGTCGAAACCACTGTCTGTTTCGCCTTGAGCGTCATGACCTGTACGCCCTGCGTACTGCGTGTGGACTTTTCTGCAATTTCAGAGGAGTTGACAAGTACAGCACGATTACCGCTGGAACGCAGGAAAATGTCTGTATCCTCTGTCAGAAGAAATAATCTGACAAGAGGTGATTTGTCGGAGAATGCCGCTGTCAGTTTCTTGCGGTTGGTTTTGGTGGCATACGCTGAAAGCGGAACCTTGGCAGCCTTTCCGTTTTCAAAGACAAACAACAGCGTACCGCTGTAATCCGTGGTGGATACCATGCCGCAAACGGATTCATTCTCATCGAAACCGAGCTTTGCAGGGATGTAATCACCCAATAGACTTGCCTTGGTATCCTCAAACGCACTGGCACGAGTCTTATAAACCTGCGAGCCGCTGGTGAAGAACAGAAGCTCCGTCCTGTTGGTTGCCTGCTCCTGCTGAGCAATGCAGTCGCCCTCCTTGACCTTCTGCTCTCCGCTCATACGCAGCGACTGCGGCGTGATCTTCTTGAAATATCCCTCCTTGGAAAGGAATAGATGCACGGGATAATCGGGAGTATCGTCATCCACTGTGAGGGTATCCTCATCCGATGCATGGTAAAACAGCGTTTTTCTCGGCTGACCATATTTTTTGACAGTATCCTTAAGCTCGGAAATGATGATCTTCTTAATACGTTCGGGCTTGCTGAGGATGTCCTCCATATCGGCAATTTCCGCTTTGAGATTGTCAACATCCTCAAGGCGAGAGAGAATATACTGACGATTCAGATGACGCAGCTTGATTTCGGCAACGTATTCTGCCTGAATTTCGTCAATATCAAATCCCGCCATCAAATTTGCAACGACCTTGGATTCTTCATCCGTATTTCGGATAATGGCGATTGCCTTATCAATGTCGAGGAGGATTTTCTTCAGACCAAGCAGCAGATGCAGCCTGTCTTTTTTCTTGTTCAGATCAAAATACACCCTGCGGCGAACGCATTCCTGACGGAATGCAGCCCATTCCAGAAGAATTTCTCGAACACCCATGACCTTGGGCATATTCCCGATCAGAATGTTGAAATTGCAGCCGAAGCTATCCTGCAGCGGAGTCATACGGAACAGCTTCTGCATGAGCTTTTCAGGATCCGTGTTACGCTTGACATCAATGGCAAGACGGAAGCCGCTCTTGTCAATTTCATCACGGGCATAGGAAATTTCACGCAGCTTTCCGAGCTTGACAAGCTCGGTGATCTTGTCCTTGATCGCTTCAAGCGTCGTGGTATAGGGAATTTCCGTTACCTCGATACATCCGGCAGCCTTGTCATAATTCCACTTTGCACGGAGTTTCACACTGCCCCTGCCCGTTTCATAGATCTTCCGCAGCTCATCTTCATCGTAGAGCATGAATCCGCCGCCCGGAAAATCGGGGCCTTTGAGCGTGGAAAGAATATCGTGATCGGGATTCTTCATCAGTGCGATACAGGTTTCACAAACTTCCTGCAGATTGAAGGGGCAAATGTTGCTTGCCATTGAAACGGCAATACCCATATTGGAATTGACCAGAACCGACGGAAATGCTGCGGGCAGCAGAGTCGGCTCGGGCATGGTATTATCGTAGTTAGGAACGAAATCAACCGTTTCCTTGTCGATGTCACGGAATAGTTCCGCACAGATGGGGGAAAGCTTGACCTCGGTATATCGGGAAGCCGCATACGCCATATCACGGGAATACTGTTTGCCGAAATTTCCCTTGGAATCGACATAGGGATGGAGCAGACTTTCGTTTGAACGAGTCAGACGCACCATTGTTTCGTAAATTGCCGCATCGCCGTGAGGATTCAGACGCATGGTCTGACCAACAACATTGGCGGATTTGGTACGTGCCCCTGTCAGCAGTCCCATTTTGTACATTGTATAAAGCAGCTTGCGGTGGGATGGCTTGAATCCGTCAATTTCGGGCAGTGCACGGGAAATAATAACGCTCATCGCATAGGGAAGATAGTTCTTTTCGAGCGTATCGGTAATATATTCTTCCTGTGTGATGCCTGCATTTTCAAACCATGCATCCATTTCAGGCTTTTGGGGTTTGGGCGTTTCTTTTTTTCTTGCCATTGGAAATCCTTTCTGTTTCGGGGTTTCTCATACTTTATTATCTTACCACATTCAGGGATTTTTGTCAATTCATTTTCGCAAAAAATAAGCAGGGATGGTATTTATAAACTTTCCCCCGCCATGGGCGGGGGAAAACAACCATGATTCAGTGATAAGGTTAGTCAACGCTTTTCAGCGATTCCACCATATTGATTTTCCGAAGCTTCGGGAACATCGCAAGGCAGACAATGAGTGAGAATACCATCGTCAGTACAGCGGCATAGGCAAAGCTGGACGGATAGATCTCACGTCCGAACATTGCCATGTCCACTTCCGCAGTCCGCACGACAAACCCGTGCAGAAAAATACCCAGAACAAGCCCTGCGGATGTTCCGAGGAGCGAGAGGATCAGCGTTTCACGGAACACATACGCTCCGACCTCGCCCTCATAAAAGCCAAGTACCTTGATGGTGGCAAGCTCCCGCTCCCGCTCGGTGATATTGATGTTCATCAGATTGTAGAGCACCACAAATGCAAGCAGCCCCGCACTGATGATCAGCACGATGATAATATAATTGATGCTGTTGACCATGCTTCGGAAGGAGGTTTTCGTGTCTTCCACCAGCGAAATCGTTGTAATGCCGTCGCATTCGAGAATCTTTTCCGCAATTTCACTACCCTGCACGCCATTCGGAAACTGCGTCAGGATCATGCGGAAATTAGCAGGCTCACCATAGAGTTTCTCAAATTGTGCGGGCGACATATACACATAGGTGTTCACATAATTCTCCGCAATTCCGCCAATAGTGAGGGATACGGTCTTGTTCTCTCTGACCAGCTCCAGTGTGTCGCCAGCGGAAAGCCTCAGTGTTTCCGCTGCCTTTTCTGTCAGGATGACGGTGTCATCCTCCAGCGTCAGGGGAGTTCCGGATTTACGGGTACGAAGCGTCAGAAGCTCGGGGAAAATCTCTGTTTTCTGCGGCACGAAAAGAGCAGCGTCCAGTTTTTCGCCGTTTGCGGAAATACTGCAATTTTCCTGATGTACATGGAGTACATTTTCCATGTCGGAAAGCAAGGACTGCAGTTGGTCTGACTTTGCAGATTTTGCGTTTTTACACAGAACCAGTAAATCATAATGATTCAGTTCTGCATATTGTTTGTCCAGAATTTCGTTGATGGAATCGCTTAGACCAAAGCCTGTGACAAGCAGAGCCGTGCATCCTGCAATACCGACGATCGTCATGAAGAAGCGTTTCTTGTAACGCAGAAGATTGCGGACAGTGACCTTGTGTGTGAATTTCATACGCTTCCATATGGGGGTAATGTGTTCGAGCAGAACACGTTTGCCTGCTTTTGGTGCTTTCGGAAGCATGAGGCTTGCGGCACATTCCCTGAGCGAATGGAAGCACGCAGCAACAGTGGCAAGCATGGTGCAGAAAAGTGCACCGAGGAAAGCGATCAGTGCGTAATTGATACGCAACGGCGTGAGCAGCGGCGGGAGATGATACATGATGCCGTATGCATTCCAAAGAACCATCGGGAAAAACTGCATACCAAAGCCCAGTCCCAGAGCACTGCCGAGAAGTGTGGCCGTCCCGGCGTACATTATGTATTTGCCCATAATCGCCGCATTGCTGTAGCCAAGTGCCTTGAGTGTGCCGATCTGCACACGCTGTTCTTCCACCATGCGTGTCATGGTCGTCAATGCCACCAGCACCGCCACCATGAAGAAAAATACGGGGAATACCACGGCGATGGCTGCGATTTTCATGGCATTTCCCTCAAAGCTTGCAAAGGAAATATTGTCCTCACGGGTTTTCACATACCATTTGCCCGTTTCCGCCTTATCAAGCTCTTTCTGGGCATCCAGAAGCTTCTGCTCGGCATCATGGAGCTTTTCTTCGCTTTCCGCCTTGGTGCTTTCGTAATCTGCAAGACCAGTTTCATACTGTGCAAGCCCCTTGTCCAGTTCTGCTCTTGCATCCGCAAGCGACTGGGTGATGCGGGCTTCGGGATAGCCTGCATGACGCATCTCATTGGCACTGGCGTCAAGCTGGGCGTAGCCATCGTCCAGCTCTGCTTTTGCAGCGTCCAACTCAGATTTTGCATCGGCAAGAGCTCGTTCTGTTTCTGCTTTCTGGGTGCGGAATTCCTCCCAGCCGTCTGCAAGCTCCTGACGGGGCTCGGCAGTCAGTTCCGCAAAGCGGAGCTTGCACTGTGCATCTGCAATTCCCTCAACCTTTTCAACGATTTCGCCAATACGTTCTTTATAATCATCATCGAAAGCGTTGCGTTCGTCAGCACCCTCCACGGCGGCACAGATCTGCGTGTAGCAGTCCATTGTAAATGCGGATTCCGGCAGATAAAGCACCATGTTGATGCTGCCGCTGCCAAGCGAGGTGCGTTCACGTTCGATGGAAAAGTAATAGGCACTGTCCACAATGCCCGTTACAGTGAAGCTTCTTCCCGAAAGCATACCATCCGTATCCGTTGCCGAATTGACGGTGATGTTGCTTCCGATTTCGGGAATTTCCTTGATATTCTTGAGCTTTGCGACAACGCATTCATTGCTGTTCTGCGGCATTTTGCCTTCAAGAAGCGTAACACGGTTGAGCCATGCCCCGCCCTCCTTCGGCAGGCTGTGCAGTCTGGTGGCACGGGTGCGGTTTTCTGGGAAATTCATCAGAACATCCATGCTGTAGGATGGGGAAACCTCTGCGATACCGTCAATTTCTGAAATTGCCTCCACGTCCGCATCAGTAAGTCCGAGTGTGGAGAGAATTTCCAGATCGGACATATGGCTGCGGTCATAGTAGGCATCCACGGAATCAAGCATATCTGGTGCGGCAGCGACAAGTCCGGCAAAAAAGCCCGTTCCCAGTGCAACGATGGCAAAAATTGAGAAAAATCTGCCAAAGCTGCTCCTGATCTCACGCAGAACATTTTTGAGATAGCTTTGTTTCTTTTTCATGGCGTTTACCACTCAATTTCTGAGATGGGCATGGGATGGGGATTGACCGTATTGGAGATCGCCATGCCGTTCTTGATTTTGATGATACGGTCAGCCATGCCTGCGAGTGCCTGATTGTGCGTGATGACCAGCACCGTGCGTCCCGTATTCCGACAGGTGTCCTGCAGCAGCTGCAGAACCGCCTTGCCCGTATTGTAATCCAATGCACCTGTCGGCTCGTCGCAGAGCAGGAGCTTGGGATTCTTGGCAAGTGCCCTTGCAATTGCAACACGCTGCTGTTCGCCGCCCGAAAGCTGTGCAGGAAAGTTCTGCATACGATCCTGCAGACCGACCTGTTTGAGGGTTTCCGCCGCATCCAGCGGCTCACGGCAGATCTCCGAAGCAAGCTCCACGTTTTCCAGAGCTGTCAGATTCTGCACCAGATTGTAGAACTGGAATACGAAGCCCACGTCATGACGGCGGTATTCTGTCAGCTTTCGTCCACGCAGTGCACTGATCTCCTGTCCGTCAAGAAAAATTTTGCCCTCGTCGCAGGTGTCCATACCGCCGATCATGTTCAGTACGGTGGTTTTTCCGGCACCGCTGGGGCCCACGATAATGACAAATTCGCCCTTTTCTGCATAAAAACTGATGTGGTCAGCCGCTGCGATCGTCTGCTGTCCCATTTTGTAGAACTTGCAGACATTTTCAAATTCAATGAAATGGCTCATTATGCTCCTTCTTTCTGTACCAGCTTGTTTTCCTGTATGTAATAATCCAGTATCAGATCCACCATTCTGCCATAGCTGAGTGATCCATCCTCGATGCCGTTGATCTTCAGAGAGGTGTCCATTGCCACATCGGCAACTTCCTCCACAATTTCATCGGGGATGATCTCAATATCATCCTCATGCTCCTCCCAGTATTCCTCCGGAACAAAGCAGTACATATCCATCCTGACATCCTCGGAAAGGCATGAAGTAATTTCTTCATCGGGATCGACCTCCCACGCAACATCCATCATGTATTCCAGTGCCTGCACATAACCGCTGTAGCGGAAGTCCGCACTGTCGCTCTGCATACAGGCGAGAAACGCCAGAAAACCAGCTTCATCCTCAAAGATATTGCCTTTGAGATGGGTGTATTCATGGCAGATGGTGTTCGGCAGATTGATCGGACACATATTCGTGTTATAATTCGCTTCCATGCTGAACGGGTAGTAGATGCCCAGAATCCACTGCTTCGTCATAACATCCGACCAGAAAATTCCCTTTGCATCGGGATAGAAGCCTGCATACTGCGGATATGTTTCGCCGAGCTTCTGCATGGATTTCTTTGCCTCTGCCTGCAGATCCTCCTCGGAAATGATGAACTGCCCGTTCTCATCACGGGAAACGTGTTCAGCCGCCTCGTTGACCTCCATGATCATCTGTGTCAGCACCGCACGGACTTCTTCGGTGGAATACGTCTGCGGTGCATCGGGATAATACTTTTCGCCGAATGGTGTGCACTGATAGAGGATGAAGAAATGCAGCGTCAGGATGGTAAATACCCACGTCAGTATCCACCCGATCGTTTTCCCGTAAATGCGTGCGACCAGTCCACGATGTGCCTTTGCAAATATCATAAAGCAGGGGAATGCAATGATCGCCGGAACGCCGACGATGACTGCAAGCACGATCAGCAGTTCTCCCACGGAAAACGGGAATACTCCCGTGATCCTTGACCAGAACGTCGAGAAATACGGGAAAACATTCCCCACATACCAGTCGCTGAATGCCCTGCTGCATCTTGCCAGCACATTCAGAAACACTAAAATGCCCCAGATGCCGAACATTACCCAGGTGGATTTCGCAAGTTTCATGTCAATTCTCCTTATTTGCTGTAGTCAGTGAAACAGATGTTCAGATCAACATCCCCCTCGATTCCGGGGATGCGGCCCTCGTCGGTATATTGCCAGATGTCATAATTGTAGTAGTACGTCGGCTCGTCGCCGTATTCCGCCAGCCAGAAATCGTATGGTGCAATATCCGGCAGTCCCAGCTTGAACAGGCTTGTTCGCTTGTTCTGGTATACCATTGGCTTAAAGCCTGCATCTGCAATGGTATCACAGAATGCCACGGCACATTTCGTGAGCATATCCACAGAGATCTTGTCCGTCCTTGCCTTGTCCGTGGTGACGAATTCCCAGTCATAGCCAACGGGGTAGGTGATGTCATAATCGCCGAGCATGGCAATGGCCATTTTCGCTTCCTCGACCGCTTCCTGCTCTGTGATCGCTTGTGAAAAGAAGTACACGCCCACGTCGATTCCGGCGGCCAGTGCCCCCTGTACGTTCTTGTCGAAATTCTCGTCGGGCATCAGTTCGCCCGAACCATATCCACGGTAGCCGAGGCGAATCATGGCGAAATCCACGCCTGCAGCTTTAACGGTTTCCCAGTCGATGTCCTTCTGGTGCACGGAAACGTCAATGCCAAAATACGATGTGATGCCCTCCTCCTCAAGATAATACGTCATACCGTTTCGGGTGATGACATGATCCGTATCATAAGTGCAGGCAGGCACGTCCGCATACACGGGCAGGAAGATTTCCCCATAAACGGGATCATTGAAGAAGATCTTCTTGCCGTTCAGCCTGTAATAGCCCTCGGACTCCGTGGATTCCTCGGTGGGTGAAACCTCGGAGGAAGTGTTCTCGACAAGTGCAGTGGGAGCCGATGCAGGCTTTCGCAGTGAAAAATACACCAGCATACCAATGATCGCCATGACAAGTACTGCAATGACAATGGACTGCACGATGCTGATGGTTTTGAATTTTTGTAAGCTCTTGTTTTCTTCCGACATATGTAATTCCTTTCGGGATGTAGTTAACCTATATTTAGCATAGCACAAAATTCGACAAAAGTAAAGTGATTTCTGTGTAAATCCTATGAAAATTATATTGGTAATTTATTCAAAATATGCAAAAGGGAACGATTCTGCACAAATTTCAATCCCATCCGCACCGGATAAACAAAAAGATCCCCGATTCTTTGGAATCGGGGATCTGATAGAACGATTCGATTTTAATAAGCCACAACGCTCAACAGAACGCCGGCAGCAACTGCGGAACCGATAACGCCGGCAACGTTCGGGCCCATAGCGTGCATGAGCAGGAAGTTTGTCGGATCAGTCTGTGCACCAACCTTCTGGGATACACGAGCAGACATCGGAACAGCGGATACACCTGCAGAACCGATCAGCGGATTGAGCTTACCGCCGCTGAGGAAGTTCATCAGCTTTGCAAGCAGCAGACCGCAGGCAGTACCCAGACAGAAAGCAATAACACCAAGGAAAATTACCTTAGCAAAGTCTGCATTCAGAATGTTGGAAGCAGTTGTGGTCGCACCTACGGAAACGCCGAGGAAGATGGTAACGATGTTCATCAGTGCATTGCCTGCAGTATCTACCAGACGAGCACAAACGCCGCTCTCCTTGAGGAGGTTACCGTACATCAGCATACCAACGAGTGAACGTGCGGAGGGGACGAGCAGAGCAACGACCAGTGTTACAACGATCGGGAAGATAATCTTCTCAGTCTTGGAAACCTGACGAAGCTGCGGCATCTTAATGGCACGTTCCTTCTTGGTGGTCAGTGCCTTCATGATCGGAGGCTGGATAACCGGAACAAGTGCCATGTATGTATAAGCAGCCAGAGCGATCGTACCTGTGTTCAGGTTGTAGCCGCCGCTTCCAAGCAGCTTACTAGATACATAAATTGCCGTCGGACCTTCCGCACCGCCGATGATGGCGATTGCACGGCATTCAGCAGCACTCATGCCCAGCAGAGCAGCAACAACGAATGTGAAGAAGATACCGCCCTGTGCAGCAGCACCGAGCAGGAAGCTCTTGGGGTTTGCGATCAGCGGACCGAAGTCGGTCATTGTGCCGATGCCAAGGAAGATCAGGCAGGGATAGATCTGCAGCTTAACGCCCAAATAGAGCTTGTCAAGCAGACCGCCGTCATGCAGCACTGTGAACAGCCAGTCAGCGTCCTGCGGAACATTCCAGTATTCTGCATGGTACATGAAATCCTCGGGAAGTACGGCGGGCAGATTGGAAAGGAACATACCGAAAGAGATCGGAACCAGCAGCAGCGGCTCAAATTCCTTAACGATTGCCAGATACATAAATACAAAGGAAATCACAATCATAATGAGCTTCTTAGGATCATCCAACAATCCGTACAGACCGCTGGTTTCCCAAAGTCCGAGCAGGATGTCCTTCAGAATATTTAAAATTTCCATATTCTATACTCCTTTACTTAAACTTTGATTAAAACGGCATGGTGTTGTGTCTTCTGCCGTCCATACCCCATGCGGTTCTTCCGCCGAAGGAACTGCCGGATGCAGCAGGTCTTACGGAACGCACCTTATAGGTCTTGCCGTCAGCGGCACTCATAGCAGCAACAACTGCGGAGATAACTGCGATTACCTCGTCGTCATCTGCAGCAGCAGGTGCCGGTGCAGCCTGCGGTGCCGGTGCAGCAATCTTCGGTGTCGGTGCAGTCTTGGGTGCACTCTTTGCCATGGCAGCCGCCTGCTTTTCGGCAGTTTTCTTGTTGAGGGTATCAAAAAGCTTACCAAACAAGAAGATGACAAATACCAGAATGATCAGACATGCAAATACGATGCCCAGACCTGCGATGGTGACACCTATGATCTGAGAAGGGTCAAGAGTATCCGGACCGGGAATGGAACCGCCTGCAAGCATTCTGATAGCTGATTGATAATTCATATACTCACACTCCGTTCTAAAAAATTCAGCACACATTTTTATTATACAATAGTTTATCATCTTTTGCAAGCCTTTTTTCAAATTTTTTCTGTATTTTATATCGGACGGCAAGAAAAACAAAATATATGAGTGATATTGTGTTCCCTTCAGTTACAGAACCTAAAACGGTGCGTATTTGCCGAGCAGAATGAAGCTTGACAATTGGGTGCGGAATGATGTATAATAGAGAGGAATTCACACATACCAAGAAGGAGGGGAATCAGCGGATGAATGTATTGGGTATCATGGCAGCCGATGGCGAAGCGGTGAGTGCTTTGAATGAGGATGCGTCGCAGATTGCGGCTGTATTAACGAAGCTGTGGAATTATATCCGGTCGCTGCTGCCCTCGCTTGCCGCTGCATTGCTGGTGTTTGCTGTGGGAATCATGGTGACAAAAGCGATCATGAAGCCGATCCAACGTGGCATGAAGCGTTCGAATGCGGATCCGACTGCGGCGAGCTTTCTTCATTCCCTCATTCGTGTTGTACTGTATGTGCTTGTGACGGTGATCGCACTGTCCGTGCTGAAGGTTCCGATGGATTCTATTGTGACGGTGATCGGTACGGCAGGTCTTGCCATTGGTCTTGCCCTGCAGGATAGTCTTGCGAATGTGGCGGGCGGCTTCCTGATCATGTTTACCAAGCCGCTCAAGGTCGGAGAACTGGTGAGGATCGAGGACATTACGGGTACGGTCAAGGGCGTTGGCATTTTGCAGACAAAGCTGGTTCTGGGGGATGGAACAACGGTGTTCGTTCCGAACAGACAGGTAGCGGACGCTGTGATCGTCAATTATTCCGAACGTGCACTGCGGCGTGTGGAGCTGGAGGTCGGCATTTCGTATCAGAATGATTTTGAAACAGTCAAAAGACTGATCTCCGAACTGATCGACGCACATCCGCTTGCAAAGGAAGATCCCGCACCGCTTGTGAGAGTTGGAAGATTCGGGGAGAGTGCCGTCGTTTTGTATGTCCGCGTCTGGACGGAGAATGAAAGCTACTGGGATCTGTACTATGACCTGAATGAGCAGATACTGAAAGCCTTTGCGGAAGGTGGGATTTCGATGCCGTATCCGCAGCTTGACGTGCATTTTGATGCGGAGAAAAAATAATTTTTGAAATTTCAAAAAAACACTTGACAAACGTTTTGCGATGTGATATAATATATAAGTCGTCGGGAGAAAGACACTGATGACTGGTCGGGAGCTTAGCTCAGCTGGGAGAGCATCTGCCTTACAAGCAGAGGGTCACAGGTTCGAGCCCTGTAGCTCCCACCAATGGCCTGGTAGTTCAGTTGGTTAGAACGCCGCCCTGTCACGGCGGAGGTCGTGGGTTCGAGTCCCATCCAGGTCGCCATAAGCGGATTTAGCTCATCTGGTAGAGCGCCACCTTGCCAAGGTGGAGGTAGCGAGTTCGAGCCTCGTAATCCGCTCCATTTTTTTGCGGCGCTATAGCCAAGTGGTAAGGCGTAGGTCTGCAACACCTTGATCCCCGGTTCAAATCCGGGTGGCGCCTCCAGAAATCCATCAGCATATGCTGGTGGATTTTTATTTTGATCTGCTCAGCTGGAAAAGCACCTTGACATTCTTTTATATATATGTTATAATTAAATTGTAAAAAATACTTGCATAGCCTGCAAGTGTTTTTTTATACCACTGCACAGATTGCTTGCGGATCTGTGCGGTACAAATTATTTAAAGGAGGTGAAATACATGGCAATTTATCTGGTAGACTACGAAAACGTCTATATTGAGGGACTTACAGGCATTGAACAGCTGACAGAGGAGGATACGCTGCATATATTCTACACACAGAATCGCTGCGGTCTGACATTCGGCTTATACCGCCAGCTCATCGACTGCAAGGCAAGGGTGGAGCTGGATGAAGTTTCTGTAAGTCCGAAGCACAATGAGCCGGTGAAGAATGCACTGGATATTCAGCTGATGATGTTTGCAGGCTTTCTGATCGGCAGCAAGAGTACCGACAAGCTGTACATCGTCAGCAAGGACAAGGATTTCCTTCTGGGGATGGATTTCTACAAGACTTACATTCCCGACGGAGAGGCGGCATTTCAGGTGATTCCGTCCATTGCGGCTTCAATGGAGGAACCCGAGCAGGAGCCGGAGCCTGTAAGTACGGCGGCATACGATGCATTCGTCACCAATCTGCAGGCACAGATGGCGGAGGAAGTGCAGACGGAGAGCTTTGCGATGCTGTGTGACAGGTATGCGGTACCTGTACAGCAGGAGGAAACTCCGGTTCCCGTGGCAGTACCCGAAGGAATGTTTGCGGTACCGATGCAGGCAGCGGTTCTGCCCGAGGAAACGGCAGCACCGTTCTTTACTGTACAGTACTGCAATACCGTCCGTAATCTTCTGGGAAAGAATGCGGATGAGGAAACTGTCAGCAGAGTCTGTGAGATCATTTATGCATCCGATGATCTGGTAGCGTTCAATAATGCACTTGCACGCTATTATCGGGACGGACAGCGGACAAAGCAGGTTTATCACAAGTTTAAGCCGAAATTTGAGAACCTGCGGCATTTATCGAGAGTTGTCCGCAAGGGATAAGCAAAGAGGACTTCTTTCCGTAACGGGAAAGAAGTCCTTTTTTTATTTGTTTTTCCGTATGGTGAACAGCACAAGCATCGGATAGATCTCCAATCTGCCCAGCAGCATATCCAGACTTAGCAGGAGCTTTGCCCAATCGGAAAATCCGGAGAAATTGCCGGAAGGACCAACCTCGCCGATGCCCGGCCCCACGTTGTTCAGACAGGTGATGACAGCTGTGGTCGTTGTTCCCACGTCATGTCCATCGAGCGACAAAAGCAGGATGGAAAGTGCCATCAAAAAGGCAAACAAAACAAAATAGGAGGATACACCTCGTACCACATCCTTGTCGATCGCCTTGCCGTCACATTTTACAGTGACGATGGCACGGGGATTCAGCACGCAGCGGATCTCCTTGATGGCGATCTTGAACAGGAGTATGATTCGCATTACCTTCAGACCGCCGCCGGTGGAACCGGCACATCCGCCGACAAACATCAGCAGAAGAAGGATGATCTGTGATAAGATCGGCCAATTGGTGTAATCTGCCGTCGCAAATCCGGATGTGGAAATGATGGAGAACACCTGGAATGAGGAGTACCGCAGGCCCTGCCAGAAGCTGCCGTAAATATGCGTGATATTCACTGCGATTGCAAGAATGGAAATTGCACAGATACTGAGGAAAACCCGAAGTTCCTCATTTTTGAACACCTGCGAGAATTTCTTCATCAGCAGCAGATAGTACAGCGAGAAATTGATGCCGAACAGCATCATGAATACAGTGATGACTATGTCGATGTACACACTGTCATAATCGGCAACACTGCTGTTTGTAATGCCGAAACCACCCGTGCCTGCCGTTGCAAAGGCGTGGTTGATCGCTTCAAAGAATGTCATGCCGCCCAACAGCAGGAGAATCACCATCACAACCGTCAATGCAATATACATACCGTAGAGGATACGCACGGAAAAGCTCATCTTTGCCACAAGCTTGCCCACCGTAGGGCCGGGGGATTCCGCACGGACAATGTGCATGGTGCGGGTATCGCTATGCGGAAGGATGGCGAGCATAAAGACCAGCACGCCCATGCCGCCCAGAAAATGTGAAAAACTACGCCAGAACAGGCAGGATTTTGACATTCCTTCAATATCTGTCAGAATGGTGGAACCAGTCGTGGTAAAGCCCGAGGTCATTTCAAAAATGCAGTCGGCGAAATTCGGAATTTCTCCCGAAAGGAAGAATGGAATTGCACCGAACAGTGAAACCAGAAGCCACGCAATGGCTACTGTCGCAAGTCCCTCACGGTTGTACAGGGATTTGTTTTTGGGCTTTTTGAGTGTGATCAGCGTGCCGAACAGTATC
>JAZOBK010000228.1:0-5033 GCA_045595985.1 Oscillospiraceae bacterium | reverse complement strand
ATTATGATTGCCAGAATCAGCAGCAATACCAATAAAATGATTAAAAATATACGCAAGCCGTCACCTCCGTTCCGCTCTTACCTGCCGCAGGGATCTATTCGTCTGTCTCCCCCGTATCAGCGATCTCTCCGGTGAATTTCTCCGATTGGTCGGGATCGGGCAGATCCTCCAGCGAAGAAAGACCGAATGCACGCAGAAACAGCGGCGTCGTCCGATAGGCGATCGGATGTCCGGGAACATCAATTCTGCCTGCCTCCTCCAGCAGCCCCTTGTCCACCAGGGAATTGACAACGGACGAGCTGTCAATGCCGCGTACACGCTCCACAAAGCCCTTGCTGACAGGCTGGTTATAGGCAACGATCGTCAATGCCTCCATCGCCGCATTGGAAAGCGGCTGCATACGTTTGGTTTCCAGTGCCGTGCGGATCAGCGGTGCGAATTCCGCACGAGTACCGATCTGCCATGCATTCCCAAGATGCAGTACCTGCAGTGCACTGCCCGTTTGGGTGTATCTCTCCTGCAGCAGCTCTGTAAAATTATACACCTCAAGCTCCGGGATATTCAGCGTCAGGGCGATTCGATCGGTTTCCAGCGGTTCACCGGCTGCAAACAAGACTGCCTCCAGTGCCGCAAGTGTATTCTGCTCGTCCATCCCTTAACCGCCTTTCTTCTCTTTCATTGTCAGCAGGGTGTTATCCTCGTTCAGCTCGATCCTGCCGAATTTCGTCAGTTCCAGCACCGCAAGGAATGTTGCCACCCTTGCGGATCTATCGGTGATCCCGTCATAAAGCGACTGCACAGAAACGGATTTCCCGTCATAAAGCCGCCGCAATACAAACATGACCTTTGAAATCACGGAAACCACCTTTGTCTGCGTAACCGTATCTGTGATCTTCTCGGAAAGCTTCTGCCCGTTCACCCGGGATTTTCCGATCTGCCGCATCACCTGCACCAACTTTTCCGCAGGATGCTGCAGCTGATAGGTCTGCTTTGTCTTCAATTTCATGGGCTTGCGGACAAATACATCGTCCGCAATGAAGTTTTCCCGAAGCTGCGACGCCGCCATCTGGCAAAGTGCATACTCGATCAGAGCACCCTGCAGCTCCTGCTTAATACGCTCCGCTTCCTCGGGTTTCGGCAGGAGCGATGCACTTTTGATATAGACAAGTCTTGCCGCCATTTCCAAAAATTCGCCGGCAAGCTCCAGATCCTGCTGTCTTGCCTGCTCCATATAGAGCAGGTACTGTTCAAGCAGCTTTGTGATCTCAATATCATTGATATTCAGCTTGTGTTTGGAAATCAGATGGAGCAGCAGATCCAGCGGCCCCTCAAACACATCCAGCTTAAATCGCATTTCTTCCATCGCTTACCTCAGCAGCATGGGGATCCATGATGTTGCAAATTCCATTCCCATGCCGATCAGGTTCGATACGACTGAAAGCGGATAGCTCAGGATTCCTGTTGACATCAGTATGATCACGATGAGGTAGAACAAATGCTGGTTCTCAAAGATCCACTTATCCACCTTATAGGGGGTGAAATAGCTCAGCACCTTGGAGCCGTCCAACGGCGGTACGGGAATCATATTGAACACCGCCAGATTGATATTAATGATGACAAAATAATACAGCATCATGTAGACATACGCCATCGTTCCCTCAAGGGTGCTGATTGCCCCGACGACCTGCACGGCACACATTCCGATGAATGCAACGATCAGGTTGGAAACCGGCCCTGCAATGGCAGTCAGAAGCATCCCGAAACGGGGCTTCTTAAAGTGGGAAGGATTGACCGGAACAGGCTTTGCCCAGCCGAATCCGAACAGAAACAGCATGATCGCACCAAAAATATCAATATGTGCAAAGGGGGACAGCGTCAGCCTTCCCATGTATTTAGATGTATGATCGCCCAGCTTGTTGGCTGTCCATGCGTGTGCAAATTCGTGGATGGGCAGGATCAGAAAGATAATCATGATCCTGACAAAATACTCTAAAAAGAACTCGATCGAAAATTCTGGGATCTGAAACATATGCACCTCTCCTTATAGATTCAATTTAAACATACACTTTTATTATACTACAAATCCAATCAGTTTGCAAGTGCTTTTCCGAAGTTTTCGGGTGATTCAGCGCCTATGCATGCTGCACAATTTTGGCTGTTGAAATGTGTTCGGCTATTTGCTTTTCAACGGAAATTTGGAAATCGGAACTTTTTTGGCAAGAAACGAAAAAAAACACTTGCTTTTTTCGGGAACATCTGTTATAATAATGACATAGGTGTTTTTCTACATGGTTTAAGGAGGTGTATCCTACAATGGCAAAGTGCGAAATTTGCGGCAAGGGTGTAACTTTTGGTAACAAGGTTTCCCATTCCCATAGACTGACAAACAGAACATGGAAGCCCAATGTTCAGCGTGTAAAGGCAATCGTGAAGGGAACTCCCTGTCACATTCATGTATGCTCCAGATGCCTGCGTTCCGGCAAGGTTGAGCGTGCGTAATTGCATACGATGAAAAGTAATCAGGAGAAACCGGCATTGCTGGTTGTACTCCTGATTTTTCATATCTGCACCATCCGCCGTTTTCGGGCGGATATTTTTCTGTTATATCTCATAAAAACACACTGTGGAAAGCGTATATTCTACATAGATTATAAAAATGCGGTTGACTTTACAATACTTTTATGTTATAATGTCTATAACAGTTGTTTTGAACGGACAATTTCTGTCCGTGCTGTAAATTTAAAATGAGGTGAATATTTTGGCAGAACAGAATAATAACCAGACACCGATCGTGAATCCCGGTCTGGTAAAGGCAATCGAAAATATGAAGGCAAAGAACGACTCTGCATCCCAGCAGGTCTTTGCAGTAGAGATGAAAAACGCTCGTTTCATCGCTCCCATTAATGTGAAAAGTGTTCAGCAGGCAAAGGCCAATGAAGATGGAACAGTGGAGCTGAAGGAACAGCCCCAGCTGAATTTCATCATGTTTAACAATCAGGATCAGAAGATGTACCTTCCCATCTTTACAGATGATGAGGAGTTCTCCAAGTGGAACGATCACAAGGAGCATAAGAAGGCTGCTCTTTCCTATAATGATCTTTGCCACATCATCCGTCAGACCAACAATCCCGATGTTGTGGGTACTGTAATCAATGCATTCAGCCACAATATTCTGATTCCTTCTGAAACACTGTTCCAGATTCAGGCTTTAAGACCGGCTCCCAAGCCCATTGCCCCCGGCACAAAGATCCAGATCGGCACACTGAAGGAAGAACCGACACCCCTGCTCGACGGTGTAAGACCTTATCTTGAGAGCCAGTCCGCCATCAACAAGGTATACCTGCGTGTGATGAAGCGTGAGGACATGGAGAAGCCGAACTTCCTTTTTGTTGTTGATGTTCCCACTACATTGAGTGAAGCTGAGCTGAAGACTCTGTTTGACGGTCTGGCAGAGGCTGCAAAGCCCAATATGCGTAATGTGGAACTGGCAATCGTTCCGATGCACAGCAAGTTCGGTACAGAAGCTATTAAGGGTGCTACCCCGTTCTACGAAAAATAACTTGATACTTAAAGAACCCGCCAAATGGCGGGTTCTTTGTTTCTCACCATTTCCGTTTGTTTTTTTGCCCCAAAAGTCTCTTTGCAGATTTCTGAATGCCGCTGATGGGCTGTTCGTAATCAAAAAAAATCCCCTTGCAAGCAAGGGGATTTTTGTGTGAAAGTATCATCCGACAAGACCGGAACGTTCGATACCTTCTGTAAAATACTTCTGCAGGAAGATATACATGATCAGCAGGGGTGTTACCGCCAGAAGGCAGCCTGCCTCCATCCAGAGGATCTGCTCACGGGGTGTAACCTGTGCCGTAACCGTGCCGAACAGCTCCAGCAACAGAAGCTTATCCAGATTCTTCAGTGCCAGTGCAATGGTATTGTTGTTTAAGAAGAACGTGGAACTTACATAATAATCATTCCAATACCAAACCACAGAGAACAGGAATACTGTCAGGAACGAAGACGCTGCATTGGGTATCATAACCTTGACAAATGTTGCAAACGGGCCGCAGCCGTCCAGATATGCCGCATCCTCCAATTCCTTAGGAAGTCCCTTGAAGAACTGTCGGAAAATAAAGATCATCAGTCCTGCACGGATGCCGTTTGCGGTCAATGCGGGCAAGTACATCGTAAACGGTGTGTCGATCAGATTGAATGCACTGCCGACCTTCGTGCCGAAAATATCCGAAATAATCGGCTGCAGTCCGAAGAAGAAACGGAACTCCGTATACTGCGACATGGAGATGATCTGATGCGGTACGAGGATCATCATGATCACGACGCCGAACAGCAGATTCTTGAACTTAAAACGGAATCTCGCAAAGCCGTAACCCGTGATCGCACAGGTCACGACCTGAATCAGCGAACATCCGATATTCAGGAGCAGTGTATTGCCGAGCGTCGGCCAGAAATTCATGGCGTTTGCCGTCTGCTTGATGATGTCCAGCGTCAGATGACGGGGAATCCACATAACGGTCGGATCATTCATATCCGACTGTGTACGGAACGCACAGCTGATCATGTAGATCAGCGGATAGAGAATGATGAAACACAGTCCGAACAGGATCAGAAATCTGAAAAACGGCCATACCATTTCTGCCGCTTCCTTACGCCGCATATAGGCGATCTCCGTCTTATCCATTTTTTGCATACGAATACGCTTGATTTCCTTTTTGGAGAGACCGTTGCCAATGACCTTTTCGCCCGCTTCGACAGGCTTCATTTCTTTTTTTGCCATGTTTCGTCCCTCCTTAATCCACTTCGTAGTAAATGAACCGGTTCATGATCGCTGTGATCAGACCGACTGCCGCCATAACGATCAGGAAATACACCCACGCCATTGCTGCCGCCTGACCGTAGAACCAGTCATGACGCACTTCCAGTACACGCTCCATGACCTGATTGTCGGGAGCTGTAAAGGAGTCGATGACCGTGAAAATGAGATTTGCCAGAATCATGGGGCTGACATAGGGCAGGGTGAT
>JAZOBK010000227.1:0-2627 GCA_045595985.1 Oscillospiraceae bacterium | reverse complement strand
TTTGGAACGTCAAGCAATGAAATCTGTTTAAACGACCAAGGCGGCAACCGCATGGATGTGACCGAGGATATGGTCTGCACCCTTCGTGCAGAAGCACATCATCCGCCCTGTGTATTATCGGCAGGATCCTGCACGGAGCATTCTGCAAAGGCTCGTGGTATCGGTTACGAGGAGGAGAAGTCTCCGACGCTGCGTGCAGGAGTTGTACCGGCGGCGATTGCGATTGATAATCATCCGGCAGACAGCCGTGTGAGCATTTCCTCTGATGGCAATGTACAGACGCATACATCACGCTGTGGAACTGGAGGCGGCAATGTGCCGATGCTACTGGAATATCCGAAAGCCTATGGCATCAGTGCATTTGAGTCCAATGCTATGAAGTCCGACAATCCCCACAGTGGTGTATATGAAGCAGATACTTCAAGAACACTGGACTGTGGCGGCGGTTCTCCTGCCTGCAATCAAGGCGGCATTGCAATCGTGGAAAGCTATGCACTGCAAGGCTCTATGATTGGCAGAGCTGACAAAAACGGTCCACAAGGTAACGGCATCAATGAGGATGTGTCTTTTACCCTTAATACTTGCGATAAGCACGCCGTTGTTTATGCTATCGACAGAGAATCGTATAACTGTGGGCAGAACTTTGCACGGAATTTAGGGATTTCCAATGAAGGCGTTTCCTCAACGCTCAATGCACAGGGACCTTCTGCTGTAGCAACCCCTGTGTACACATCAAGCAAGGCATCATTCTTCACCAATGCACAGGCGGATACAGCGAATACACTTGTTGCTACGGATTACAAAGATCCGCCCCTCATCAACGATGTGGGATACACGGTTCGCAGGCTCACCCCACAGGAGTGTGCATTGCTGCAAGGTATGCCGACATGGTGGTGTGAGGACATCGGTATCGAAAATCCGACCGAGGAAGATATGGCGTTCTGGCATGATGTGTTTGAAACGCACAGACTTGCCGTTTCTCCCGATAAAAAGCCCAAAACGGATAAGAAGATTCTGAAGTGGCTGAAAAATCCCCATTCGGATAGTGCGGAATACCGTATGTGGGGAAATGGTTTATCCTTGCCTACGGCATGGTTCGTTCTGGCAGGAATCGCCCACTACGCAAAGCTATAACGAGGAAAACTCCCGAAGCTGGGAGTCCCTCATCATTCCATGATTTCCAGCATCAGCTGTGCGCCGTCCCGAAAGCCTGCCGCATACAGTTCCGCACTGGCGATCTCACTGCTTTTCATCTGCAAATCCGTCATCTCCTTGAAAACGGTCAGCTGTTCCGGCGTGAGCATTTTCTCGAATGCATCACACATGGGCAGCCATTTCTGCATCAGGGCGTGGTATTCGGGATTTGTGGGTGTATGATCGGCTCGGACGATGTTGCCGTGGTAAAATTCCTCGATCATCGGCATCGCTCCTTTCGACACACATATTACCATACTCTGCGGAAAATAGCCATCACCAGAAGCGACAAAGTTCTTGCGGCGAAATGCAGCACTTCTCACAAGTGTAATAAGCACAAATGTGAGGGCGATTTTTCTACAGTATTTCGGCGAAAAATGACTTGCTATTCTGTGAGAAAGACGGTAATATGTGACACAACGCCGGCAAGGACGGCGAAATTAAGGAGGATGTATATTTTATGGAAATCAAATTCAACTGCACAGGTGCGGAACGCAAAAAGCTGGTGCAGGCAATCAGCGAGATCACGGGCGAAAATGCAGAGTATCAGTTCATGCCGACCTGTGCCTACAACATCGGGACAATGACGGTGGACAAGGAAGGTACACTCCACTGTGAGGGCGGCACGGACATTGACGGACTGTTGCAGGAACTTCACAAGCGTGGGTTCATTGCAGAAACGGAGAAAGCCGACAACCGCCTTACCATCTCCATTCCGAAAGAAAAACTGGATGAGCAGACGCTTACGAACCTCGACAGGATTCTCGAAAACAAGGGTACGCTTATCAGGCACGCTTTTCAGACGGATTCGCTGGAATATGCGGTGACGGACACAGCGGTGGAGTTCCCTTGGTTCACGTTGGAACAGCCGGAGGATGCTGACGCTTACAGCCGATTCCTTACGGCACTCATCGACATGGCGAAGAACCAGAAGCGAATCAACAACAAGCCCGATACCAGTGACAATGAGAAGTACGCCTTCCGCTGCTTTCTCCTCCGACTGGGATTCATCGGGACGGAATTCAAAAGCGTGAGAAAGGTACTGCTCCGGAATCTGACCGGAAGTTCAGCGTTCAGGAATGGGGGTGCAGTTGATGTTACCGAATAAACAACAGCTTGAAGCCCTCCGTGCAAAATATCCGGCTGGCACGAAAATCATTCTGCACCGCATGAATGACCCCTATCCCGTGCCGCCTGGTACGGTTGGCGAGGTGAAGTATGTGGATGACGGCGGCAACATTCACATGGTCTGGCAGAGCGGCAGAACGCTGTCGCTGATCGAGGGTGTGGATGATTTTTCAAAGGTCACTGGGAGCGAAAAATAATCGAGATCCTATTCCCATTGTAGTGTATTTTACCATACAATTGCAAGTAATTCAAGCGGATATACTACACAATCTTTCGCAGAAATACAGCCAAAAAGATTGTGTAGT
>JAZOBK010000226.1:0-12635 GCA_045595985.1 Oscillospiraceae bacterium | reverse complement strand
GTAGCCATGTCGTTCTGTGGGCCAAGGAGTTGAACAACTTGCTTGTCTTCCTAAGACCGCTTGGCCTCCGACTTTTTGCTTATTTTGGGGAAATGTTAGATTTGCAAGAACTCCGTTCTTGGACAGGAAAAGCGGGGGAGCAGAATTCCCGCTGCAGCCATTCCCTACAAATAACAAAAGGAGAAAGCTATGCCAAAAACGATATTTAATACCACGGAAAAGTCGAATTTCATTCTGAATATGAAGATAGGGGAGTATCGGGATTTTCTGCTGAAGATCCTGACGGGCTATCTGATCCTGATGCCGCTGTTCTGTATTCCGCTTGAATTTTTTAAGATCTACAGTGTGCCGGGCATTGCCTTTGCCATTATTGGCGTCATTGCCATGGTCTTTACCCTCATCGGATTTATGAAAATGGTTACCCCCAAGTCCTTGTATCTGCCGGCGATTTTGCTTGGCGGCATGGTCATCTGGGGAATCGTGAGTCTGATCAATGGCTATTACTACAATGTTTCCCTTGTGGGTTCTGACGGCAGAAACGAAGGACTGCTTTCGGTTGTGTTCTATGGCTGTATCTTCCTGCTGGGTGCACAGCTTGGCACGGAGCAGAATTACCGCAGATTGCTGGACGCTATGCTTTGGTTCGGACTTGCTCAATGTGCATGGGCACTGCTGCAGGTTTTCCCGATCGGAATGCCGTCCTACTATAAGAATCTTGAACCGATGCTCCTGCTGCGGGTGTTCCTGCCCTCCGGTCTGACGGGCAGCCCGATTTTTCTTGCCACGCTGCTGGTAATGCTCTCCGTTCCTGCAATGCTCGGTGCGGCGTTTGCAGAGGAAAAGAAAAAGCGTATGTTCTACTGCATCTGTGCGGCAGTGTTCGTACTTATGGCAGTCAAGACGCAGTGCATTCTGGGTGTATGCGGCAGTGCACTGATGATTCTGGGATTTGCGGTGTATGCATTGGCAAAGCGTGGCGGCAAGCAGGCGGTGACAAAGCTTGCGGCAGTGCTTGCGGCGTTTGCACTGGGAATCGGCTGGATCTACATATCCCCATCCATCAACGGCACATACAGCCGTCACACGGGTGAAGAAACTGCCGTGGAAAACAGCATTGCACTCTATGATGGCGGAATTATCTGGGAGGACAGCTCCTATCGTCTGTCGGTAAGCGGTTATTATGTTTCAAGGGGTTCAAACAATCCCAACGGACATTTTGCGATTGAGGATATTGTGGACAGCTATGGTTATCTGTGGAAGGGTACGCTCGGTATTATTCAGCGTTTTCCGCTGGTAGGAAGCGGCCCTGACAGTCTGGTGTATCCGCAGATGTACCAGCATCGTGAGATCATGAGCAATCCGAATGCATTTGACCGCTGCTACAATTATTACCTGCATCTGGCAGGTACACTGGGCATCCCCGCACTGGTGCTGTATCTGGTGCTGATGGGAATCGTGGTGTTCCGCGGTGCGAAGCACTGCAAAAACGGCAATTGGCTGCGTGCCGGAATTTACGGTGCCGTGCTGATGTATCTGCTGATGATGGTCATCGGTGCAAGCTCCATTACCACAGCACCGATTTTCTGGATGCTGGCGGGTATGGCGTCTGCGAAAACAGACCCTGCAAAGCAATAGAATGCTGACACCCTCATTGCAGGCAATGAGGGTGTGCTCTGTATGAGAGGAGAATCGGTATGCGTAAGATCATGACATTTCTGAAACGCCCGTCCATCGTGTATTTTGTTGCAAGCATAATAATTCTGACAGTGTGTTCCGGTGTGCTGCTAGCAGTTCTGGGAACGACGGCACAGAGCAATATGGGGACTAAAATTGCGATCTGTATTCCATACCCCGTGATCTCGTTTCTGTACGGCAGGTACGGAACAAAGTTTTTTCCCAAAATCACAACCATTGCTCAGGCGTATGCCCCGCATTTTTGGATTCTGATGTGCACTTTGCTGGTATGCGGTCTGGGTTCTGCTGTGCCGGAGAAATATCAGCCCGAGCTTCTGAGGCTTGCCTATGAATTCTTGGAAATTATAGGTGTGCCGATTCCCATCGTACAGCTTCTCGGAATGCTGTGCTTTGCCTTGGGTGAGCGAAGGGCAGTCAGGTTGAACAGCATGGAGCGAAAGGGAATGACCAAACGGTCGATCGCCGTTCTTTCATCCTGTCTGGCAGTATTGGCGGTGATCTGGGGCGGTGCATATTACCATCGTCGTTTGACCACACTGGAGCTGACTGCGAGGGAAAAGGACAAGTATCTGGGTCGGCACATTGTACACGGAGACAGCGGCTATGGGTTCCCATATGAAAATGGCTGGTCAAGTGTGGATCTGCGGCCGTATTATGTGGAAAATGCGGAAAACGAGCTTGCAAAGCTTGGTGAACCGTCCGACTTTGTGATTTCCCAAAAATCGGATATGCCCGTTCTGGATGGAGCCGAGGCGGCATATCCCGTGTATTCGGCATTTGCGAATGCCTGTTATGATGGAATTGCAGAAATCCAGAATCATGCCAAAGAAAACGATCTTCCCGACAGACCGATACAGTTTACAAACACGGTGGAGGCATATAAGGGGCTGGTTTCCGGCGATGTGGATATATTTTTCGGGGCGAAGCCTTCAAAGGCACAGCTTGCCCTTGCAGAGGAAGCCGGCGTGGAATTGGTGCTGACTCCCATTGGCAAGGAGGCGTTCGTATTTTTCGTAAGCGAAGAAAATCCAGTAACGGCACTGAGCTCGGAACAGATTCGGAACATCTATTCCGGAAAAATCACGAACTGGATCAGCCTTGGCGGCAAACTCCAGCCGATTCTGGCATTTCAGCGTCCGGAAAATTCCGGTTCGCAGACCATGATGCAGTATTTCATGGGGGATGTACCGCTGAAAGCCCCTCTTGAGGTGGAGTTTGAGTATTCCATGATCGGGGTGATCCGTGAGGTGGCGGATTATCAGAACAGGGCAAATGCCATCGGCTATTCGTTCCGTTACTATGCGTCCCAGATGGTGTTTGAGGAATCTTCCGGTGGTGTCAGATTTCTGGAGCTGGATGGTGTATTTCCCGATGCGGAAAACATCCGCAATGGCAGTTATCCCATGACCACGGAGCTGTATGCGATCACCCTGAAAGAAAATCCCAATCCCAACGTACCGTTGTTTGTAGAATGGATGACGGGAGAGCAGGGGCAGGAACTCGTGCAAAAGACAGGTTATATTGCAAACAGAGAATAAGAACAGGGCGTTCCATCAACGATGGAACGCCCTTTAAGATTATGGAAATAGTATTACATTCTCAGATCCGCACCAAGCTTTGTCAGAGCCTTCAGCACACGCTTCATGGCAGCGTCAGCCTGCTCGTCGGTCATGGTACCGTCTGCACTACGCATTACGATCTTGTAGGACACACTCTTTTTGTCCTTGGCGATCTGCTCGCCGCGATATACGTCGAACAGCTCCACCTTTTCCAGCGGCTTGCCCACCGCTTCACGGATGGCGGATTCCAGATCGGCAACGGGAATGCTCTCGTCGCACACAAGACTCAGGTCACGGGTCATTGCCGGGAACTTCGGCAGCGGACGATAGGTGATCTCATCGTTTGCTGCGGCAAACATTGCCGGAATGTCAAGCTTTGCGGCATATGCCTTCACGCCGATACCGTAGTTTTCCTGCACCGTCGGATGCAGCTCGCCGAAAATACCCAGAGGTGTATTTCCGCTGTAAACCACTGCACTTCTGCCCGGATGGAATGCGGATGCCTCGTCATACGGGCAATCCTCGCCGCATCTTGTGAAACGCAGATCGGAAACGCCAAGCTTTTCCATCAGTGCCTCCAGCATACCCTTGAGGTCGAAGAAATCGCAGCCGCCGTACATACCGATCGTCAGACGCTGGGGTTCTTCGGGGAGCTTGTCGGGAGTTGTGGGGATGTATTCCTTGCTGATCTCAAAGAGCCATGCAGCTGCATTTCTCTTGTTGTAGTTGGTTGCCAGCACCTCCAGAACGGACGGGAGTGTGGTCGTCTGCATCACGCTTGTGTCCTCGCCCAGAGGATTGGTAATGGTGGTGGTGTTGCGGAGCTTGCTGTCAGCGGGCAGGCATATTTTGTCAAAGAACTTCGGAGAAATGAAGGAATAGGTCAGAATGCCGCTGCAGCCCATGCCTGCCATCGTCTGTTCGATGGTGCGGTTGAATTTCTGCTCGGGAGTGAGCTGTGCCTTGGCAACGCCTGTAATTACCGTGGACGGAATGTTGTTGTAGCCATAAATTCTTGCCACTTCCTCTGCAATATCCGCCTTGCGTTCCAGATCAATACGGAATGTCGGAGAAATTGCCATACCATCCTCAACTGCAATGCCCAGACTGTTCAGATACTTCTCCATATCCGCTGTCGGAATCTCCGTGCCGAGGAAACGGTTGATCCACTCAGGATCGAACGGAATGCGGTTCTGTACGGGATCTGCATAGTTGCGGTCGATGATCGTACCCACAACTTCGCCCGCACCCAGCTCCTCAACGAGGGAGAATGCACGCTTGAGTGTGGTCAGCATGGAGGTTTCGTCCAGTCCCTTTTCATAGCGTGCGGAAGCGTCTGTTCTCATGCCCAGCTTCTTTGCAGTCAGACGAACCTGCGTCGGCTCAAAGTATGCGGATTCAAATACCACATCCACGGTATCTTCCATGATACCGCTGTATTCGCCGCCCATAACGCCTGCAACGGCGATCGGCTTTTCTGCATCGGCAATGATGAGCATTTCTTCGGAAAGCGTACGTTCCACGCCGTCGAGTGTTGTGATGGTTTCGCCTGCCTTTGCATTGCGTACACAGATCTTGCCGCCTGCCACATAACGCAGGTCGAAAGCGTGCATCGGCTGGCCGTATTCGAGCATCACATAGTTTGTGATGTCCACCAGATTGTTGATCGGACGCACGCCGCTTGCTCTCAGACGCTCACGCATCCAGCGGGGGGACGGGCCGATCTTGACATTGCGTACCAGACCTGCCGCATAGCGTGTGCAGAGCGTGCGGTTCTGGATTTCCACATCCAGTGTGTCCTCAATATTCTCGTCAGTGCCGTGGTATTCGGGTTCCTTGACATTCAGCGGTACATCGAAGGTTGCTGCCGCTTCTCTTGCCAGACCGATCACGGACAGGCAGTCCGGACGATTGGAGGTGATCTCAAATTCTACGGAAACGTCGTTCAGACCGATGGCAGAAGCGATGTCCTGACCGGGGGTGCAGTCTTCTTCGATGACAAATACGCTCTCGGGATCCGCATACGGGAAATCATGCTGCGTCAGTCCCAGTGTGGACAGACCGCAGAACATACCGTGGCTTTCCACGCCACGCACCTTGCTGACCTTGATCTTCATGGATTCGCTGCCCTCAGTGACAACAGTGCCGGGGGTAGCAACGGGAACGAGATCGCCTTCCTTGACATTCTTTGCGTTGGTTACGATCTGTACGGGTGCGTCGCCGCCCATATCCACGCTGCATACGAACAGTGCGTCCGCATTTTCGTGCTGTGCCTTGGAAAGGATTCTGCCGACAACGATGCCCTGCACCTTTTCGGCTTCTTCTTCAAATGCCTCCACCTTGGAGCCGCTCATGGTCATCCCTGCACAGAACTCCTTGGGGGTAATATCCAGCTTGACATAATCTGCAAGCCATTTCATTGATAAATTCATAACCTGTTACCTCCGTTTTTATCTGAACTGCTCCAAGAAACGCATATCATTCTCAAACAGCAGACGCATATCACTGATGTTGTATCTTCTCATAACGATACGTTCCAGACCAAGTCCGAACGCAAAGCCGGAGTAAACCTCGCTGTCAATGCCGCAGCCCTCCAGAACCTTGGGCTGCACCATGCCTGCACCGAGCAGCTCAATGTAGCCCTCGCCCTTGCAGACACGGCAGCCCTCACCGTGGCAGTTGAAGCACATCACGTCAACCTCCGCACTCGGTTCTGTGAACGGGAAGTGGTGCGGACGCAGGCGGATCTTGCAGTCATCGCCGTACAGACGCTGCATGAGCAGTTCCAGCGTACCCTTGAGGTCAGCCATCGTGATGCCCTTGTCTACGACCAGTCCCTCGATCTGATGGAACAGGGGGGAGTGCGTTGCATCCACAGCGTCGGAACGGTAAACACGGCCGGGAGCGATCACACGGATCGGGGGCTTCTGGTTTTCCATTACATGTACCTGCACGGAGGATGTCTGTGTACGCAGCAGAATGTTTTCTGTAATGTAAAAGGTATCCTGTGTATCTCTTGCAGGATGGTTGGGCGGCAGGTTCAGTGCCTCGAAGTTGTAGTAGTCATACTCTACCTCGGGGCCGTCAGCCACGGAGAAGCCCATGCCGAGGAAAATCTCCTTGATCTCGTTTTCCACGATCTGCAGCGGATGCAGTCTGCCCACAGCAGGACGCTTGCCGGGCATGGTCACGTCAATGGATTCCGCTGCAATTTTGGCAGCCTTTGCTGCTTCCTGCAGAGCAGCGGATTTTTCGGAAACCGCAGTTTCCAGTGCGGCACGCACCTGATTTGCCAGCTGGCCCATTGCGGGGCGTTCCTCAGCGGAGAGCTTGCCCATCTGCTTGAGAATGGCAGTCAGCTCGCCCTTCTTACCGAGGAATTTTACACGCAGCTCATCGAGCACACGCAGGTCGGTACAGGAGGAAATCGCAGCAACGGCTGTTTCCTCGATCTGTCTGAGTTGTTCTTTCATATCCTCACCTCGTAAAATAATAACGGGATCCTCTGAAAGCTGGTTTCAGGCTTTCCCTAAAATGTTTGCTGTTCCGGCACACGTCGGAAAATAAAAAAACAGCCGCCCAAACAGGACAAGCTGTACTTGTTAACCACCCATTTGCCAGAGGCCAGCACCTCCACCGTTCTTAATGCGAACGCCACATCACCGCTTACAACAGAGCTTCGGAATCCCAAAATCCGCTTCGGCAGTGCCACTCGTGAGTGAATTTCACTGATTTGCGGTATAGTGCCTTTTCAGCAACCGGCACCTCTCTGGATACTGCGTTCACAGCTACTCTCTCAGTCAACGTGTTGTCTACCATCTATTATATCGCATATTTTCGGAAAAAGCAAGTGTTTTTTCAAAAAATAATGCAAATCAATTTTATTTTTCTGGTTGCCGCTATTGTTTTTCAGAGCCTCCATCCCCTTCAGAGATAACATTGATTTGCTTGCAAAAACATATTGAAATTTCAGACCTTTTGTGTTATACTGTTTATATAGATTCTATCAACGGAGGTTATGATCATGCCGTATATCAACGTAAAAACCAACACAACCGTTCCCGCACAGAAAGCGGAAGCCATCAAGTCCGCACTTGGTCAGGCGATCACTGCCATCCCCGGCAAGTCCGAAAACTGGCTCATGGTTGGCATTGAACCCGAGCAGATGCTTTGGTTTCAGGGCAGCGACGCACCTGCTGCCATCGTGGATGTGACCATCTACGGAAGTGCAGGCGGCTGTGCATACAATGCCATGACGGGAAAGGTGACTGCAATTCTGAACAGTGAGCTTGGCATTGCCCCGAACCGTATCTATGTCAAGTATGCCGAAACAGACAGCTGGGGCTGGAACGGCTCGAATTTATAAAAACAGTGGTTTCTCATGAGCATTCCCCCGCCGCAGGCGGGGGAATGCTCATGAATGCGTTCTTTGGAAGAACGCCGAAAAATTACGGATCGGAGGCATTTTTCTATGGCACAGGTCATTTTGCAGCAGGCGTTCATCATGCTCATTCTCATCCTCATCGGTGCGGGGTGTTTCAAATTCCGGCTGCTTTCAAAGGAAACCGTCAGCGAGATCTCAAGGCTCGTCCTGACAGTTGTCAATCCCATCGTCATTTTTCTTGCCTATCAGCGTGAGCTGAAAGCGGAGCTTGTGGCAAATCTCGGCTGGACGTTCCTGCTTTCGGGCGTTTCCTATGCCATCGCAATGGCAATTTCCTATTTTGCCATCGGCAGGAAAGAGGGCAGGGAAACCGCTATCGAACGGTTTTCGTGCATTTATTCCAACTGCGGATTCATGGGCATTCCGCTTGTGCAGGCGATGTTTGACTATGAGGGGGTATTCTACCTCACTGCCTTTGTGACGATGTTCAACATCCTTGCGTGGACGCACGGCGTCATGCAGATCTCCGGTCAGAAAAGTCTGAAATCCATCGTGAAGGTGCTTCGTTCCCCCGCCATCATTGCCATTGTGCTGGGTATGGCATTCTTTTTTGCACGGCTCAGCATTCCTGCACTTCTTTCGGAAACTCTCAGCATGGTCGGCAGCCTTAACACCCCTCTCGCCATGTTCGTTGCCGGAGCGACCATTGCACAGACCGATCTGATTGGTGTGCTGAAAAAGCCCCGTGTATTCTATGTGAGTGCCTTGAAGCTCCTTGTCATTCCCGCTGTCGTGATCGGCGTGTTCCTTCTCTTTCCGCTGGACAGGACTATGGAAATGACGGTTCTCATTGCAACTGCCGCTCCCTCTGCGGCGATGTGTACCATGCAGTGCCTGAATTACAGCAAAAATGCCGCCTACGCCTCTGAGATCTTCGGCGTGACAACACTGCTTTCCATCGCTTCCATGCCGCTTGTGATGATGGCGTATGAGCTTTTGTGATGCTGCCGCATTCAGTGGAATTTTGCGGCATTCCAAACTGTACAAACGTATTGGTTAAATGAATTGACAAATTGTGCAATCACACAGAATTGCGGAAATCCAAGAAATCCGTTTGCAATCCATTGGGATATGTGATATAATGATAATAATGAAAACTTGAATGTTTTCGGAGAGAGAGGGGAACATATGTTAAGTGGTATCAGCAAGCTGGATTTAAAGAGGATCAACCGAATGCAGGTGCTGCGAACGGTCTGGGAGGCGGGACCGATTTCGAGAGTGGATCTGGCACAGAAACTGCAAATCACCCGTGCTTCTATTACACAGATTTCCAACGCTATGATTGCGGAGGGGCTGCTGACGGAAATCGGCGAAGCACCGTATCAGGGTTCGCAGCAGGATAAGCTGCCGAAGGGCAGACGCAAGATCCTGCTTGACATCAATGCAAATTACAAATTCGTGCTGGGTGCGGTCATCAGTGAGCATGAGATCACCGTGGGACTGTGCACCATGCATATGGATATACTGGACAAGGCGAGTATGCCCTGTACCGACCACACGACTCGAAAGGAGATCCTGCAGTTTATCATCAGCTCTGCGGAGCGTATGATGAGCAACAGCTGTCTGACACGGGACAATGTGCTGGGGCTGGGCGTCGGCGTGATGCCGATCATGATCGGCAGGATGCGTGTGTTCTACAAGGATGGAACACTGGATTTCACGGAGCTGATTCGTGGACTTTCCGTACCGCAGATGCCGACCGTATTCTGCGGCAACGCCGTATGGCTGCTCTCGCTTGCCAACACGGATCTGCAGCGCGGCGGCATCCAGAATATGAATCAGGTCTACATCCATCTGGGCAACCACATCAATATTTCCGTTCTGCGTCCCGAAAAGTACGAGCAGGAATATCTGACCTACAGTTATCTCACGGAACGATGCATCGTTCGTCCGGGCGGCAGACAGCAGGACGGTTATCCGGCGGGTTCCGTACGTGCACAGCTTTCGGTGCAGGCAATGCAGGCGAGAATCGCACAGATTTACAGCAAGGAACGCACACCGTTCCTGTACAGTGCGACGGACGGCTACATTGAGCACGTGACACTGGAGCAGATGTATCAGGCGGTTACCGCAGGGGATCGCCGCTGCGAGGAAGTTGTACAGGAGATCATGCAGGACTGGAGCGTGCTACTGCATAATATGGTCTGCTGTTTTCAGGCTCAAAAGGTGATCCTGCACCATTTCGGACTGACGGAGCGAGGCTTCACGCATTTCAAGAGATATATCAAGGAATATGCCGGCGATGACATTGCGGAACGCATCGTTCTGAGCAGCGTCGGAGAAAAGACGGATTTCCTTGCAGGCTGTTCTCTGGTGCTGATGAAGAATTTCTACCTGAACGGCGGCGTTCAGAACGAGGCAGAGGATTAACCAAAAGAGAAACTTTATGCTGCTTTACGGAGGTGCTGATATGAAGGCAGTTGGATTTGATAATGAAAAATACCTGCATTTGCAGTCGGAGCACATCAGGAACAGAATTGACCAGTTCGGCGGCAAGCTCTATCTGGAATTCGGCGGCAAGCTGTTCGATGATTTTCACGCATCCCGTGTGCTGCCGGGATTTCAGCCCGACAGTAAGCTCAAAATGCTGCTGCAGCTGAAGGAACGTGTGGAGATCGTCATGGCGATCAATGCCGCAGACATTGTAAAGAACAAGCTGAGAACGGATCTCGGCATCACTTACGATCTGGATGTGGTACGCCTGATCGACTGTTTCCGTCAGATCGGACTCTATGTGAGCAGTGTGGTCATGACACGTTTTGACGGACAGACCGCTGCAGTTGCATTCCAGAAGCGTCTGGAATCTCTGGGCGTGCGTGTGTACCGACATTTCACGATCGAGGGGTACCCGTCCGATATTGCAAAGATCGTGAGCGATGAGGGCTACGGCAAGAACGAGTATATTCCTACAACAAGGGAGCTGGTCGTGGTGACTGCACCGGGACCCGGCAGCGGCAAGATGGCTGTCTGTATGTCCCAGCTCTACCATGAGCACAATCGCGGCCGCAAGGCGGGTTATGCGAAATTCGAAACCTTCCCCATCTGGAATCTTCCGCTCAAGCATCCGGTAAACCTTGCCTATGAAGCGGCAACGGCGGATCTGAACGATGTGAACATGATCGACCCGTTCCATCTGGAAGCGTACGGAGAAACCACTGTCAATTATAACCGTGATGTTGAGATCTTCCCCGTGGTGACTGCCATGCTGGAAAACATCCTCGGAGCGTGTCCGTACAAATCCCCCACGGATATGGGCGTGAATATGGCAGGCAACTGCATCATTGATGACGAGGTGACAAAGGACGCCTCCCGTCAGGAAATTCTCCGCCGCTATTATGCTGCGATGTGCGACAAGCGAAAGGGACTGCTGAGCGACGAGGTAACACTCAAGCTCAAGCTGCTGATGAAGCAGGCGGGCATCACTGTGAATGACCGAGAGGTTACCGCACCTGCACTGCAGCGTGCTGCACTGACGGGTGCACCGGCTGCCGCAATGCAGCTGCCGGACGGCACGATCGTGACGGGCAGAACCTCGGAGCTCCTGGGTGCGTCCGCTGCATTGCTGCTCAATGCACTGAAAAAGCTTGCAGGGATCGACGATGATCTCCACCTGATCGCCCCCACCATCATTGAACCGATCCAGCATCTTAAGGTTGATCATCTCGGCAACCGCAACCCCTGTCTGCATACGGATGAAATCCTCATTGCCCTGTCCATCTGTGCGGCAACTGACGAAAAGGCGGAGCTTTGTATGCAGCAGCTGTATAAGCTGCGTGGCTGTGAGGCGCATTCGTCCGTTATTCTTTCTCCCGTTGACGAGAAGGTGTTCCGCCGCCTTGGCGTGAATCTCACCTGTGAGCCTGCATACCAGTAACAACGGTTTTGATTGCAAAGAGCTGCCGGGCGTTGAAGCCGGTCCGCTCTTTTTGTTGGAATGTAACCTCCGACAGGAGAGGCTTTATTGCGGTATTTTTACGATTTCAGTTGCATACATCTCTAAGTTTTCTTTCACTTCACACAGGGACTTGTCAACAGCGTTGATGTCGCATTGATTTTTCATGTACCGATCGAATACTGCGAAAAATTCCTCTGCACAGAGATAATATTTAAGATAATCGTGTATTTGCTCATATGCAAGCTTCTTATCATCCAAAGATGCATGGGGACGCTTCAGCGGTTGTAATTTCTCGGAACAATAGGCAAATATCTTTTTAATGTCCTTCTGGCGGGTATCCTTTTCGTTGTTGCACTTTTCCATAATCTCATTGGCTTTTTCATAATACTGTTCGGATTTCACAGTTATGATATTCTGTGTGGTTTCGAGGAAGGCAATGCAAATGGTGAGAACCGTTGCCGGAGAAAAGTTTTGATTGATCAATAGATCATAAACCGTTGAGCCGACAGCCAGAATGAAATACAGAATGCCCTTGAAATATATATATCCCCTAATTCTTTTCTTGTTTTTCTTTTCTTTTGAAAAGAAAAACACTGGTATTGAACTAAGTGATAACAGTATGCAGATTCCCAAGATAACCTTACTCAAAATTTGGATAAAAATTTCTGTCATGGTAACCCCTCCTGTAATTGTTTGCTATATTTATATTGTAAACGATTCTTCGCTCCGTGTCAATAGAATGTTGGCTTTTTTGGCATGACAAGCCGAGAATATGTACTGTTTTTGATGCAAATCTAACTTGACTGCACCAGTTTGTTGTGAAAAATCACCAAAAAACGACCTACCCATTTGACTTGTGCGTACAAATTTTCGTCAAATGCACAAAGTTGTATTTACAAATTTGAGAACTTGTGCTATAATGTAAGCAATCGAATGAAATGTAGGACGATTGATGTAAATTCCTCTCTTGAATGCGTTTTCCTCAGTTTGCGTGCGACGGACTGAGGAAAACGCAAGGTATTTATAAGCGTCTTTTTTATTC
>JAZOBK010000225.1:0-12838 GCA_045595985.1 Oscillospiraceae bacterium | reverse complement strand
TAAACAATATGTATTATATGAAAGACGCACACTGGTGAAGAAGCTGTGGGTGGCTGCGATTATTATGATTATCAGTGCGGGAGCCGCCGCTTTTTTGTTCATGCAGCTTCTTGAGGGAACTTCTCAATATAATGATCAATTCATGGATCTGTGCGTTGTATTCTGTCTGATCGCATTTCTCGCTCTGGTTTCTTACTTCTGTCTGCTTCGGTTTGGTTACCGCAGATGTCTTGGCAGAAAATCGGATATCCGCTGCATGAAGCGTGGCTATTACAGAGTGGATACAATATATGTAGCAGGCTCGTACCGTGCAAGCCGATCCGGCGGATATGCCGTTATTCGCACATTGTTTGAAGGCAAAAGAGATTATGTCAACGGTTCTCTGGACGGCACACCCATTCATGCGGTGAATCTCATTGGTATTTTTGAGAACGGAACCTACCATCCGTGCATCGTACTTGACAATAATTCCGTATATGTTCTTCCGAGAACCTGCGTAACTGCTCCCCGTAAGTAGTTATGGTATAGAGCGGAGAGAGGAAACCAGCATTTTGAGAATTGAAGGCTTGTTATGCAGCTTTGGAATCCGAAGATCAACTGTTGACCGAAAGGAATGAAAATATGGAAAACGGTGAGCTTTTCCGCCTGCGTCTGGATACTGAGATGGAGAGCAAATTACTTGAATACATAAAAAGCCGACGATACAAACTGATGCTGATGCTCTATATTTCTCTTGCATTGAGCGTGCTCCTTGCACCCATTGCGATATTGCAGATGAACGGACATTTCACGTGGCTCGCTCTGGATTCGGGAACGATCGGAGATTCCGCTATGCTGCTGCTTTCGCTGCGGCGAATCCGCAGGATCAGATTACTTTATATCTGGTATGCAGCACTGGCAGATTTTGCTGTTAATTTTCTTGTAGGCATCGGTAGAAAATTCGGCCCGGGATCCGATTATCATTGTGTTGTCAAACAGAAGTACCAGTACGGTTATGTTGCTATGGAGGGAAAGAATCCGGATATTGGAAAATTCCCGTATCGTGTATATGACACGCAGGGATATGAATACGATTGTCCTGTTTTTATAGATTACAAGAAAGCCGAGAAAGGCAGCGAAATGTTCTGTATTATCCTTGATAACGGCAGTCGCTTCGCATTTCAGAAAAAAGACCTTACTCCGTGGTGGGAAAGGGATTGACAATTGCAGTAGATTAACAACAAACAGCCTTTTCTGTCCGTACAGAAAAGGCTGTCCGCAAATACAGATGAAGAAGGGATGGGTGTAGGATGCTGAATTTTGTACTCGGCGGATGTGGTACTGGAAAATCCGTAAGGCTGATGGAACGTATGCAGTCGGACATCAATGACGGGAAAGAAGTTCTTGTGCTTGTTCCGGAACAATTTTCGTTTGAAGAAGAGAAGAAATTATACGCATATCTTGGTGCAGCTGCGTTCAATCAGATTCGCACATTCAGTTTTGCAACAATTGCAAGGGAAATCTTGCAGCTGTATGGAAAAAATGCACGTGCAGAACGTTATGCCGACGAACAGGAAAAGCTCATATTCTTATTTCAGGCACTTCAGAATACACTGAAACGGGGAGAACTGCAAGTTCTTTCGAAACGTAGAGATTCTGCTGCATTTACGGAAGAATTACTTGCACTTGTGGTAAAGCTTCGCAAAGCAGGCGTTACTCCCCAGCAGCTTCTGGATACTTCCGTTTCACTCTCAGATCGACTTCGTGAAAAGACAATGGACATCGCTATGATACTGCTTGAATTTGAACGTATTCTTGATGCAAACGGACTTTACGATGGATTGACCGATCTGACGGAAGCTGCCATGATTGCGAATATTCAGGGATATTTTCAAGGGAAAACGGTGTTCATTGATGAGTTTGACAGTTTCACGGGTGACCAGTACGGTATGCTTGATGTTATTCTCTCACAGGCGGAAAACATCCATATTGCGATTCGTACCGACGAACCGGATGCAAGGATCTCACCGATTTTTGAGGGCGGCAACCGTACCTATCGTGCCCTTTTGCACATTGCAAAGGAGGATTACCGACTTCCTGTGAAGGTGGATTTTTGCGGGGAATACAAGCGTTCTCCGCATATCGACTTGAAAGCTGTCAGCACACAGGTTCTTCGACCGATTACGAAAAAAGCGGATTACAGCGGACATATTCATATTATGGAAGCAGATGATCCTGTTTCTGAAGCCGAATATATTGCTGCAACGATTTGTCGGCTGCTGTCCGAGGACAGCAGTCTGCGATGCCGTGATATTGCGGTTGCTGTCAAATCGCTTGACGCCTACGGTGATATTCTGGAGCGTGCATTTACACGTTATGATCTGCCGTACCATATTTCTTCCTCAGTTCCCGTTCTTCATACGGAACTGATGCGGCATTTTCTCTCGCTGCTTGCGATCCTTGCGGTGGATCATTGGGATACGGATGCGATTCTTCGCTATCTGAAGAATCCCTTTTCCGGTTATCATCCTGTAACAGTTTCCATGCTTGAGCATTTTTGTTTCACATGGAGCATTGAAAAAAATGACTGGTTAAAGCCGTTCTATGGTGAAAACTGTGATCTTTCCGAACGTGCGGAGCATTTTGGCGGTGAACGGCTGGAGAAGATACGGGATGGATTCGTCGGGGAGATCAAGAAACTTCGCAAATCCAGCGAGAAGAAAACTGTCCGTGAAATCTGCACAGCACTTTACCATCATTTGTGCAGCAAGCAAAGGCTGCAGGAAAAGAAACTGGCAGAAAAGGATATACTTGAACAGCAGGAATTCTCGACGATCTGGAATCTTCTGATCGACATCATGGAAACCATTGTATCGTGCTGCGGTGAAGAACAGATGGAATTTGCCGCTTTGCATGAACTGTTCCGTATGATGATCGGCAGCAGCAGCTTTTCCACACCGCCGAAGACGCTTGACAGGATTCAGATCGTCGAATCACAGACTGCACGTCTGAACAGCCCCGCAGTTGTTTTTGTACCGGGTGTTGTGGAAAATGCATTTCCGGGTGAGATTAGCCTTGGCGGAATGTTCTCACGACAGGAGCTTGAACAGCTCAATGAAAAGGGTATCACGATTTCCCGAATGTTTTTCGAGCTGTATTCCGATGAACGTCTGATCGTGCATAAGATTTTTTCTGCACCTACGCAGGATTTATTCCTATCTTACCCTGCTGTCAATGCAGCAGGAGAACCGCAGCATCCGTCCGTTGTGATCGGACAGATCAGCAGTATGTTTCCGAATGAGCCGCAGCTGATTGTGAAGCAGCACGATCTGCCGCTGGTATATTTTGTTCGTACCCTGTCATCCGCATACTTTCACTTTGTCAGAAATATCAAGGAAAACACATCGGAGCTTGCAGCATTGCAGCAGATTCTGGAGCAGCATCCCCTGTATGCTGCCAGAATCCGTAAGCTTGTGCAGCCTTTATCATGCAATGTGTATTCCGTTTCTCCGGAGATTATGAAAAATCATCTGGGCGATACACTTTCGTTATCTCCTTCCGGAATCGAGTGCTTCTATAGTTGTCCCTTCATGTATTTCTGTGAAAGCTGTCTGCACCTGTTTTCCCCCGAGAAGAATCGTTTCTCAGATAACAACGTCGGAAACTTTGCTCATTTCTGTTTTGAGCAGATCCTAAAAAAATATAGTCTTGAGAAGTTTACCGAGCTTTCCGCTGAAGAACTTTCCAAGGAAATTCATGCACTGTCCGATGCGTTTTCGTCGGCACAGTTTTCAGATGCGGTACGCCGCGATGTCCGTTTTCAGCTGAATTACCGTATGGCAGGACAGGGGCTTCTGAAGATCCTGCAGCATATGCAGAAGGAAATGAAGGAAACCGAGTTTGTTCCGCAGGGATTTGAGGTTCAGGTGAACGGCTCACAACAGGAGGGTGTGATTCCGCCCCTCGTTCTTCGTGACGGGACGGTTTATTGCAACGGTAAAATAGACCGTCTTGACCTGTGTCAGAAGGACGGAATGTCCGTTCTTCGTGTTGTTGACTATAAAACCGGCAACAGGGTTTTCGCTCCTGAAAAGATTTCCGATGGATTGGATATGCAGATGCTCATCTATCTGCTTGCAATCAAGCGAAGCGGTGTATATCCGAATCCGGTTGCAGGCGGAGTTCTGTATATGCCGAGCGGACAAATGAAGCTGAAGCATTATTCGGAACGCTCCAAAAAAGTAGAAGCCTCCGAGATTTTAGATGACTACTATCGTATGAAGGGGCTGCTTCTGGAAAATACCGTTGAGTGGATGGAACCCGAGATTTCAGAAGCGGGAATTCCCATTCTGACGCCAAAAAAGTCCGACATTTATACGGTTGATCAGACGCAGATGGACAAGCTGGAGCAGCATATCGAGGATAAAATCTGCAACATGGCGGATGCATTATATGCAGGTGAAATTGCTCCACGCCCCTATCTCAATGTGCCTTGTGGATACTGTGGTTACCATGACTTATGCGGTGTTGAGCGAAAACAACCTGAATCATTGAAAAAGAACGAACGACTGGAAGCGATCGCTTCGGTTTTTGATGCAGCGGAAGATGCTGCGGAAACGACGGATGCAAAGGAGGGGAAGGACTGATGGGCGAAGTCAGATGGACGCCGCAGCAGGATACTGCCATTACAGAACGAGGAAGAAGCATGATCGTTTCTGCAGCAGCGGGAAGCGGTAAAACAGCGGTTCTGGTGGAACGTCTGGTTCAGATCCTGTCCTCCAGAGAAAACAGAGTCCGTTCCGAGGATATTGTGGTTGTCACTTTTACGAATGATGCAGCTGCACAGATGAAGCAAAGACTGTATCAGGCGTTGAATGATAAGATGAATGCACTTGAGAGTGATGCGGATGAGGAGGATTATCTCTGGCTTCTGGAGCAGCAATCCGGATTGAGCAATGCAAAGATTTCCACCATCAATGCGTTCTGCTTCGATCTGATCCGTGAAAATGCTGACATCTGCGGTATTTCCTCCCAGTTCCGCATTGCCGAGCCTTCGGAGGAGATTATCTATGTACGTCAGGCAATGCAGACTGTACTGGAACGCTGGAACAGGACAAGAATGCAGGATATGGAAACCTTGTTTTCATTTTTCTGTACAAGGGCTGACTCCGAGCTTGAAGGTGTGATTTTAGCCATTGCGGAATATATGAAATCCCTTGCTTTTGCGGAGCATTGGATCTCTGCGGTGCTGGAACTTTGCGAAAATAAAGAGGAGGCGTTTCGAGAGATCCGCATTGCCGTTTGCAGTGCACTCACAGAAACGCTGGGCATTCTTGAAAAAAGTGCCCCTTTTGCAGAATCCGTCATGTTGTCTGGAAAGGTAAATAAATTCCTTGAGCTGCTTTCGGAGGATCGCACGAATATCCAGCTGCACCTGAACTATCTGAAAACGGTGGATATGGATAAGCTGCTTGAGAATCCTTTGAAATACGCAGTGAAGTTTTCAGATTTTTCAAGAGTTACCAAAAATGCCGATTTGGAAAAGAAGGCAATTTTCAAGCAATTCCGTGAGATTTACAAGGAAAAATATAATAATGCTGTCGGTGCTTATCTGAAGCCTCTGGAATTTTTCGAGGAAGATCTGCACATCCAGAAACAGATCATACCGCTTCTGCTTGCCCTTACACAGGATTTCCGAACAGAGCTTTTTGAGGAAAAGAAACGCAGAAATGTACTGTGTTTTGATGATGGTGAACGCCTTGCCCTTTCTCTGCTCGGCGATATGCAGGAGGATGGCAGCATATGCCGCAGTACGATCGGTGATCGTCTGGCAGATCAGTACAGTCTGATCATGGTCGATGAATATCAGGACTGCAACAATAAGCAGGACTGCCTGTTTAAGCTCCTGTCAAAGGGATGCACATCTACGGAGCATGGTCTGTATTATGGCAAGAATGCGTTTCTTGTGGGCGATGTGAAGCAGTCCATTTATAGTTTCCGTCAGGCGAATCCCCGTAATTTCATGCAGGCGTTGTCCGATAGTACACCGCTTGCGGAATGCCGGAGCGATGAAACCGCACGCATTTATCTGAACCGGAATTTCCGCAGCTCTGAAGGAGTGGTCAATTTTGTCAATGGTATTTGCAGTAAGCTGATGACCATGCAGTGCGGTGAAGTGATGTATGATAAAAATGAGTACCTGTATTTCGGTGCAGAGCAATATGCGGATGTTGAACATACCCGTACTGCGTTTCTTCTGACAGAGGAGGAAACGCCGCAAGATGAGGACCATGATGTGCAGGCAGAATGTGTTGCCGCACATATTGCAAAAATGCTTGCGGATCGTATTCCTGTGACGCAGCGGGATGGAACATCTCGCCCGTGTGAACCAAAGGATTTCTGTATTCTTCTTCGTTCTGTCAAGAAGCACGCAGACGGTTTTATCAGTGCATTCAAAAAGTGGAATATCCCTGTTTTCGGGGAGGAATCGTTCGAGTATCTTGAACGTCCCGAAATTCGGCTTGCCTACAATTACCTTAGGATCGTGGATAATCCTCTGACGGATATTTCTATGGCAAACGTTCTGTTTTCTGAAATTTACGGCTTTACCGCACAGGATCTGACAGATCTGAAAACAAGCACAAAGAGAAAGCGTTTGTATCTGCAGATTCATGCATATCTTGCTGATGCGGATAACGAACAGCAGCCACTGTATGGAAAATGCCATGCGTTTTCAAATCAGTTTGAAAAGATCCGTGCAATGGCAGACAGTATGTCGCTGGATCATTTTATACAGTACCTGTACGATGAAACCGATCTGCTTTCCCTGCAAAGCCTGTATGAGGATGATCAGCTGCGTCGCTGCAACCTCCAGACATTCCAACAGCTTTCGGCGGACTATCGTGAACACGCCGATCTTAACGCACAAGGAACCATTGCGGACTGGCTGCGTTATCTCGACAGCGTTGCGGAAAAGGGACTGGAGGTCGGCGGACTTCCGCAGGCTGCGGAAAATTGTGTTGCCATCAAGACGATACATAAATCCAAAGGTCTGGAATACCCTTTTATCATTCTTGCCCATCCCGAGATTTCCTTCAGTAACCAACCCACGAAGTCGGTGTTCCATACAAATGAAAAGGGATTGCTGGGACTTCGCATGATCGACAGGGAAAATTTCTCAAAATCCACCACAGCGGTTTACCAGTATCTGCTTTCTGAGATTTTCCGCAGACAGCGAAGCGAGGAAATGCGTCTGTTCTATGTGGCACTGACAAGGGCACAGCAGCAGCTGATCCTTGTTGCCGATAGGAGCGAATGCCGCAAATACTGCCTTGGTGCTTGGGATACCAAATCCAAAGCCGAAGAAACTCTGATGATGGCACAGCTTTTGAAGCACTGTCCGTCAGCAGTTCCCGCACTTGCCGCAGAAGCGGATTCCATGCTGGAATGGATCCTCATGTATCTGCTTTCGGAAGATGCCTCTAATATTCTTTCTGCCATTGATGACGGAATCAGCTGTTCATCATCCTATGCTGATTATGTCGTCTGCAGCGTAACACAGCCGGAATCAGAACCGGAACCAGAATTGATACACAATACCGCATCCGTGGATGAAGTCATACTGACACAGATGCAGAATCAGCTTGCATTCCATTATGATTCGAAACAGAAGGATCTGGTTTCCAAATACAGTGTAACAACGCTTGCCCATCCCGAACAGGAAATCACACTGCGTCTTTCGGAACCGTCATTCCTGCATGAATCCAGGACAACAGGTTCACTTCGAGGTGCACAAAAAGGTACCGCAGTGCATAAAATGCTGCAATATATGGATTTTGATTCCGCTGCGAGGGATCCGCTGGCAGAACTTGAACGCCTGCAGAATGCAGGCTATCTGACAGAGCTTGAATCACAGACGCTGACGGAAAGCAAACTCCGAGCATTTTTTGATTCGGAGCTGTACCGCAGAATTGCAGCTTCCGGTAATGTGCAGAAAGAAAAACAGTTTTTTGTGCAGATCGGAGAACTGGATTTGCCCAAAGACTCTCCTCTATACCAGAAGTATGTGAATACGGATGGCATATTGATCGGAACTATGGATCTGCTGTTCAGGGAGGATGACGGCTGGGTGCTTGTCGATTATAAGACAGATGCCAGAAAGACAGCAGAGCAGCTGGAGGAGCATTATCGTCTGCAGCTCGGCTTGTACCGCAAAGCTGCCGAGCGAATTCTGGGAGAACCTGTGAAAGAAGCTTACATATATTCATTTACGCTTGACACCACGATTGCAGTGGATCTGCAAAATGTGCAATTCTAAGGAGAGATACAGATGAAAGAAGCATTAAAGAATCGTATTGATAATTTAATCATGCAGCAAATGAACAGAAATGCGTTTGTCGGAGCAAATGCAGCGGTATTCCGTGACGGAGAATGTATTTACGGAGGCTCATTCGGTATGGCGGACAGGGAAGTGGGAATCCCCATGCGTCCTGATTCCATTTTCCGCATTTATTCCATGACCAAGCCTGTTACCGCTGTTGCAGCACTGCAGCTGATAGAACGTGGAATTCTCTCACCGCAGTTTCCGGTTTCCAGATATATTCCGGAGTTTGCGGAACCCAAGGTATATCTGCCCGATGGAACGACTCGTCCTGCAAGCCGTGAGATTACCATTCAGGATCTTCTCAATATGACATCGGGATTATCCTATCCGAATCATTCCAATCAGACGCAGAAGGATACTTCCGCTTTCTTTGGAGAAATGGCAGTCCGCAGGGATAGCGATAATCCCGTGGATACAATGGAATTTTGCCGACGCATGGCAAGAATCCCGCTTGAATTTGATTCCGGTACCAATTGGGATTACGGCGTTTCTGCCGATGTTCTGGGCGGCGTAATTCAGGCAGCGACGGGAATGAATTACCGTGACTATCTGAAGAAAAACATATTTGAACCGCTCGGAATGCGGGATACTGACTTCTACGTTCCCGAAGAAAAGCTGGATCGTTTTACAGCGTCATATTCCTATGATACCTATGGCAAGCTGCAGCGAGATGACGCCTGCTATCTCGGTCTGAATGACTACAGGACGCTGCCCGCATTTATTTCAGGCGGTGCAGGACTTTGCTCAACGATTATTGATTATGCGAGATTGGCAGAAGCATTGGCAAATGGCGGCATAACCAAGAATGGTGTTCGTATTTTGAGCCGAAATTCCGTGGAATACATTCGTACACCGCAGGTAAGCCATGAAACGCTCGCCCCCATGAACTGGGATTCCCTCAAGGGCTATGCCTACGGCAGCCTTGTGCGTGTGCTTGTTGACCGTGCAGGGTTTGGAACGCTTGCAAATCTTGGGGAATTCGGCTGGGATGGCTGGACGGGAACGTATTTCTGTGTGGATCCTGCCGAGAAGCTTTCCATCTTCTTCTGGATCCAGCTTGCAAATGCCGGAACCTGTGATACTGCAAAGCTGATGCGGAATATTGTGTACGGCTGCCTTTCGGAGTAATGTATGTGATTGTTGTCACAGTTGTGACCCCTTATGTACAGATTTATGAAACACCTCTATGACTGCTGCGGCATAATATGACAGGGGATACCTTTCCCGTTATCAATGAAAGGAGAACCTGTTATGCCTAAAGTATTTTTAAGCCCATCCACACAGGAGTGGAATCAATATACGGGCGGCGGTAATGAGGAACAGTATATGAATCTGATTGCCGACCGCATGGAGCCCTATCTTCGTGCAAGCGGTATTACCTACGTCCGAAACGATCCGAACCGCAATGTATCCGGAGCCATTGCTGACTCGAATGCTGCCTATTACGATGTGCATCTTGCACTGCACAGCAATGCATCGCCTCCGAATCTTGCAGGCAGACTGCGTGGAATTGATATTTATTACTCCCCCGGCAGTGCCGAAAGCCAGCGTCTTGCAACCATTATTGCAAATAACTTCAAGAGTATTTATCCCTTACCGGATCGTGTCACCCCCCGTCCCACAACAACACTTGCGGAAGTGACGAAAACAAGAGCAGTAGCCGTCCTCTGTGAGATCGGATACCACGACAATCCGGAGGATGCCGCATGGATCCGTGGAAATGTGACACCGATTGCGGCAAACCTGACTGAGTCGCTGTGCGATTATTTTGGGATTCCCTTTGTTCAGCCACAGGCTGTTCGGACTGGAATTGTAGCAACGGATGGATCCACGCTTCATCTGCGAAGCCTGCCAACCACGAGTTCCCGAATTATCGCAGCCATTCCGAATGGTTCTACCGTGACGATTTACGGTACAACGGGCAACTGGTATGTGGTTTCGTGGAACGGACAGACCGGTTATGTTTCTGCGGATTTCGTGGAAGTGGGATAACAACAAAAAATCCCCGTGAGGGGAATGCAAAACAGCTCCCGATTCGGGAGCTGTTATTTTTATAATGACACATTCACAATTCTTGTGTATTTTCGTAACGCATATTCGCCGTCGTGCGACTCACCAAGAAAGCTCTCGGACATATTCTCCGCACGCATCACACGATTCACACCGCAGCGGATCAGAAGTTCCGTCAGTCGTTCCCGTCGTGATGGAGCAGTGATCAGACCTGCAGTCTGAAGATAGCCTTTGCTTTGGCGTAAACAGGTCATCATATGACGTTCGGGAAGACGTTTGACAATGCAGTTGCCGTACATATAGGAAAGCTCAAGTTCGCTGTCACTGCTTGCTGTCAAGCTGCAATGCTTGCCCTGATATACCTGCCCATCCATGGGCTTGGCTGGATTCAGTGTGCATTCGAGCATATCCGCATAACGGCGTAAAGTCATTTCTGCAATCGCTCCCATATTCTGTACAGGGAATTTCACAGCTGCCTTTTCCAGATAGGGGAGGAACATTTTGCAGAACTCCGCAACTTCATCCATGTGTTCCGTGTCCAGATAGATCACCTGACACGAACTGCAGAGTAATTGCTTTGTCATCATAATGTGTTCGGCAAGGGCGTTAAGCTCCTGTTCCTTGTTTTCATAACCCGAAATATAGGCAAATCCCAGTTTGTGTCCCCATTCAATCAGGCGGCAGCCCGTAGGTGCGAACCGACGTACAGCAGATACGGCTTCATCGCCGCCCCAGACGGCAATACCATCAGATACGGAAGCCATTTTCTGCAATGCAGTCATATCGGTTGACGGTGTATCAAAAACATATATATAATCGCGGAGTTTCGGTTCAATGGCGATCAACTGCTCGAAAATTTCTATCGTCACGCCATTGTCCACACTTGGGAGTTTCAGAATGTTGATATTTCCCGTCAGAAGTCCCTCTGCAACGCTGTAAGCGGGCAGAACATCCATATTGCCTGCCGCAATGTGCATCAGTGTGCCAAGCGGACGGGGATCAATTTCAATTCTTGGAAAACCCAGCGGCGGCCCCGTGAGCTTTGGCATGAAATAACGTGAACCAAGTTCAGCCTTTACCTTGTATTCCATACAATCTCTGCGTAGCATCTGCACAGCAATGGAAAAGTATGTATCCAGATTGTCCATATGTATATTCTGCAGTATTTGCTCAAAATCCCCTGATTCCAGACGACGGCTCAGTGTATCAAAAGCTGCGATAACCGTTTCGGTATCCAGCTGCGGCTGCATTCTGGTTTCGTTGATGCGGGTTTCAAGCGTGGACAGTATCATATCCTGCTGACCGGAATCATAGACTACACCATTTGCGAGTATCATAGGCTGCCCTCCACTTTGTTCAGAAGTTCTGCCGCTCCTGCAGCACAGGTTTTGATGTCGCGAAGTCCCACACGTCCGATGATCTCAAGATAGGGAGAAGTCAGACCGCAGCCGCACTTCTCGCCATCGTGCAGTATGCCCAGATCATCCGTCATAACGCTGACAAGGGGAGTGGCATTCACCATCGGTGTGATAAGGTTCACAAGACCGGCAGTTCCGTTGGAAACCGGTGCGAGCGTGTGGATATTCCGAATGATAACACGGCTGTACGCAGGAACATGGAAGTGATGATTCGGACAATCACAGTACAAAATCGGATGTTCCGCTGCTCCGAAAAACTCAACGATGTTTTCTTCATCCACATCCAGAACCCTTTTGACAAGCTCATACAGCGTCTGCTTGTCAACCTGCTCCGTATAAAACTGTTTCCATCCGCCTCCAAGCATGATTTTGGAATGCTCCGGCAGTGAAACATGAATTCCACGATCGTCCATCATTTTCAGCAGAAAATAGGTGTATGACGGGAATCCCATGAAACGGACAGGCGTGGTGCTTTCACTGATTTTCTGAATTCTATCAATAATTTCCTCAAGCTCGGGTTTGTATTCGCCGTCCTGAAATTTCAATGCATAGGTTCTGCTGACAGCGGGCGTAAAAAAGGTCGAACCAAATGCTGTTTTTGTCACAGCCATATCGTTTCCCTTATGCGGCTTATAGCCCAAAATGATATAATGGGCAGGACGAAGTGAGAGCAGTCCACGCCACCGTGCAATTTTTATCACCATACGCAGTCCGCAGAACAGGCTCCCCATGTCCAGACCGATTTTGCTGTGCATTCCCTTTGTACCGGAGGAAGTGGCTTTGATCGGTATTTTCCATTCCGGACAGGAAAACAATCGGTGTTTTTTAAAAATGCTTGTCGGGAGAAACGGGAGCTTGTGCAGATCCGAATATTGCACGAGCATATCCGGTGTAAACTGCAATTTTTCAAGGATCGTACGGTACTGCGGGCAGTTTTCGATCTGATGGGCACAGTTTTCACGGACAGCGTTCAGAAAAATCTTGTCCGTGGTATGCGTATCAAACGGATCCTTGGTGCGAAACAGCTGTTTTCGGTAATTCATACTGT
>JAZOBK010000224.1:0-7957 GCA_045595985.1 Oscillospiraceae bacterium | reverse complement strand
GTGCATATCCTGTATTCAATTATCTGGATGTGCTTTACACATATTATCTGCGGTATCCGTATAAACTAACGCTGTTTACCGATGAAAACGCAACCAGAACACAGGATTCCCTGATATTCAGCGTGGATGCGGATGATAAGGGAAAAACACTTGCCGCAAAGACGCAGAATACCAGAACCAGAGTCCGGAGTAACCCTGTTTCCGAAACGGAACAGAAGCCGAAGGTCAGGATGGAGGGAATCACCCCCGAACATCAGAAGATTCTGGAGCTTCTGAAAAACGGCGGACAGAATACCAATGCGATCTGCTGTCAGCTGGGAATGGATTTCCAGTATGTGACGGTTCTGATGATGGAACTGGAGATGGCGGGATGCATCAAAAATACAGAACGTGACGTATTTGAGCTTGCGGAAAGCGGCAGCGATTCGCAGTAGGAAAGGAGCGTGCACCATCTGCAGGATGGTGGAAATATGGCAAATTTAGTAATCGTAGAGTCCCCGGCAAAGGCAAAGACCATACAGAAATATCTGGGGAAGAATTTTGAAGTAGTCGCATCCATGGGTCATGTCCGTGACCTGCCCAAATCCAAACTCGGTGTAGATGTGGAAAACGGCTTTATTCCGCAGTATCTGGATATGAAGGGCAAGGAGGACATCATCAGGGATCTGAAAAAGAGGGCAAAGAAAAGCGAATGCGTGTATCTTGCAACTGACCCTGACCGTGAGGGAGAAGCGATTTCATGGCATCTGGCACAGATGCTGAATCTGGATATGAACGCCAACAACCGTGTGGCTTTTAATGAAATTACCCAGTCCGGTGTACGCAGCGGTATGGCAAATCCGCACAGAATTGATTTGGATCTTGTCAACGCCCAGCAGGCACGCCGTATTCTGGACAGACTTGTGGGCTATAAGCTCAGCCCGTTCCTCTGGAAGAAGGTAAAGCGTGGACTTTCTGCAGGACGTGTACAGTCCGTTGCCGTGCGTCTGATCGTTGACAGGGAGGAGGAGATCCGTGCGTTTGTTCCCAAGGAATACTGGAGCATCGACGCAAAGCTTCGTTCCCCCCATAGTGCAAAGCAGTTCAATGCAAAGCTTACGGCAGTTGACGGCACAAAAATAGAAATTCCGAACGAAGTGCAGGCACAGATGCTGCTGGCACGTCTGGAGAATGCCCAGTTTGTGGTAACGGGCATCAAGAAGCGTGTCACAAAGAAGCAGCCCGCACCGCCGTTCATCACCTCCACATTGCAGCAGGAAGCTTCCAAGCGGCTGGGATTCCAGTCTAAGCGTACCATGAAGGCGGCACAGGAGCTGTACGAAGGTATTGAGATTGATACGCTCGGTGCAGTCGGTCTGATCACCTATATGCGTACCGATAGTCTGCGAATTCCCGCCGATGCACAGGCAGCAGCAGCGGAATATATAAACGCAGTCTACGGCGAGAATTACCTGCCCGAGAAGCCCCGTGTGTTCAAGACCAAAAAGAGTGCACAGGACGCACATGAGGCGATCCGTCCGACAATGCCCGATCTGACGCCCGACCGTGTGAAATCCAGTCTGAGCAGCGACCAGTATAAGCTGTATAAGCTCATCTGGGAGCGTTTCATTGCAAGCCAGATGGCAAATGCCCTGCTCGATACTGTTTCCGTGGATATTGACGCTGCGGGCTGTCTGTTCAAGGCGTCGGGATATTCCGTGCAGTTTGACGGTTTTACCGTGCTGTATGAGGAGAAGAACGAAAACGAAGAAGAAAACCAGAAGATGCTGCCCCTGCTTGCCATGAATGATATTCTCAAGGTCATCAGCCTTGACGGCAACCAGCATTTTACACAGCCGCCTGCGAGATATTCCGAAGCTACACTCATCAAGGCTCTCGAGGAGAACGGCATCGGCAGACCGAGTACCTATGCACCGACGATTACCACGATCCTTGCGAGAATGTATGTGGAGCGTGAGGGTAAGCAGCTCAAACCCACGGCACTGGGTGAGGTCATCACACAACTGATGAAGGAGCATTTTGAGCATATTGTAGATACCACTTTCACTGCAAAAATGGAAACGGATCTTGATAATGTGGAACAGGGAACAGCCGATTGGGTGGCAACACTGGAAACCTTCTATCAGGATTTTGCCAAGACGCTGGAACAGGCAGAAGACGCTATGAACGGCAAGCACGTCAAGATTCCCGATGAGGAAACAGACGTTGTCTGCGAAAACTGCGGAAGAAACATGGTCATCAAGATCGGCAAATTCGGAAAATTCCTTGCCTGCCCCGGATTCCCCGAGTGTACCAACACCAAGAAGATCGTGCAGGAAACGGGCGGTGTGTGTCCGCTTTGCAGTAATAAGATCGTGCTGAAGAAATCCAAGCGTGGCAGAAGCTTTTACGGATGCAGCGGGTATCCGGAGTGCAATTTCATGACATGGAATGTTCCGGTGGAGGAAACCTGCCCCCAGTGCAATTCCACGCTGTTCCAGAAAGGCGGCAAGGCAGGAAAGCTTGTCTGTGAAAAGCCGCAGTGCGGATATGAACGGAGTCTGAAATAATGACAGAAGAAGCAATTGTTGTCGGCGGCGGACTTGCCGGCTGCGAAGCTGCATGGCAGCTTGCAAATGCCGGGATACCCGTGCGACTGTATGAAATGAAACCCCATCGCTACAGCCCCGCCCACCATCATGAGGGGCTTGCGGAGCTGGTTTGTTCCAATTCTCTGAAGGCGTCCCGTCTGGGTTCGGCGGGCGGACTGCTGAAAACCGAAATGGAGATGCAGGGTTCCTTGCTGGTTCGCTGTGCAAAGGCGTGTGCAGTTGCGGCAGGCGGTGCTCTTGCGGTGGACAGAGAGCGGTTTTCGGAGATGGTGACCAAAGAAATTACGGAACATCCGCTGATCACCGTCGTTCGTGAGGAACTGACGGAGCTGCCGGAGCGTAATGCGGTCATTGCTACAGGGCCGCTGACTTCCGACGCATTGTCGGAAAAAATAGAGAAACTCTGCGGCAGCAGACTGAGCTTTTTTGATGCCGCCGCCCCCGTTGTGGCTGCGGATAGTCTGAACATGGAGCTGGTATTCGCTCAGTCACGCTATGACAGAGGTGATGCGGATTATCTCAACTGTCCGATGAATAAAGAGGAATACGAAGCGTTCTGGAATGCCCTTGTCGAAGCGGAAAAAGCTCCGCTGCATGAGCATGACAGGGCTGCGTTCCGTGTATATGAGGGCTGTATGCCCGTGGAAGTCCTTGCGTCCCGTGGTATGGATACCCTTCGCTTCGGCCCCCTCAAGCCCGTGGGGCTGCAGGATCCGAGAACCGGCAGACGACCGTATGCGGCAGTACAGCTGCGTCGTGAAAATAAGGACGGAACGATGTTCAATCTGGTGGGATTCCAGACGAATCTGAAATTCGGTGAGCAGAAGCGTGTGTTCGGCATGATCCCCGGACTTGAGAATGCGGAATTTCTCCGCTATGGCGTGATGCACCGCAACTTCTTCCTTGACAGCCCGAAGCTCCTTGATGCGGATTATTCCCTCAGAGGTGCGGAGAATCTTTTCTTTGCAGGGCAGATGACGGGTGTGGAAGGTTATATGGAATCCGCTGCAAGCGGTATTATCGCAGGCAGGAGCCTTGCGAGGAAGCTGCAGGGGAAACCGGCGTACATTCTTCCCAGAGGTACGATGATGGGTGCACTTGCCGCCTATGTCAGCGGTGACTGTGCAGCGGAATTTCAGCCGATGGGTGCAAATATGGGCTTGCTGCCGCCGCTGACAGAGCGGATTCGTGATAAGCAGGCAAGATATGAAAAGATTGCAGAACAGGCAGTTGCAGTGCTGGAAGAAGCACTGCAGGCTTTGGAAACGGAGTGATAGCATGAGAATAATCGTTGACGGATTCGGCGGTGATAATGCACCGCTGGAAGTAATCAAGGGCTGCAAGCGGGCACAGGATGAACTGGGCGTGCAGATCGTACTGAGCGGTGACGAAGCAAAGCTTCGTGAAGCGGCCAAGAAGGAAAATATCGACATTTCCGGCATTGAAATTCTCCATGCTCCCGATGTGTTCGATATACACGCACAGCCGACCACGATCCTGAAAGAGGGCAAGAACACCTCCCTTGCGGTTGGACTGCAGGCATTGCATGACGGCAAGGGCGATGCCTTTGTCAGTGCCGGAAGTACCGGCGGACTGGTTGCCGGTGCAACTTTCATCGCCAAGAGAATCAAGGGCGTAAAGCGTCCCGCACTTGCCCCCATTCTGCCTACGGCAAAGGGACATATGATGCTTATGGACGCCGGTGCTAACGTGGAATGCCGCCCCGAGATGCTCGTGCAGTTTGCCATTATGGGAAGTGCATACATGGAGCGTGTCAAGGGCGTAAAAAATCCCCGTGTCGGTCTTCTGAATGTCGGTGCGGAGGAAACCAAGGGCAGGGAGCTGGAGCAGCAGGCGTATCAGCTTTTGCAGGAAGCTCCTATTAATTTTGTCGGCAATGCGGAAGCCAGAGAATTGCCGTCGGGTGATTTCGATGTTGTTGTCAGCGACGGCTTTTCGGGAAACATTGCACTAAAGCTTTACGAGGGCATGGGCTCCTTCTTCAAGGGCAAGCTGAAAAACTGGTTCGGCGGTATCGACGGAAAGCTTGCCGCAGTCATGATTCTGGACAAGATCAAGGCGTTCCAGAAAAGCATGGACTATAAGGAGGAGGGCGGTGCCGTTCTGATGGGCATTTCCGCTCCCGTAATCAAGGCACACGGAAGCTCCGATGCCAAGGCATTTTTCAATGCGATCCGTCAGGCAAAAAAATGTGTGGACGGCAGCATTGTTCCGACCATCGCACAGACAGTGCAGGAAATGAAGGGGGAATCATAATGGAACCTGATTTTTCCGCTTTTGAAAAAATCATTGGGATTACCTTTCAGAATAAAGATCTGATCTACGAAGCACTTTCTCATTCCTCTTACGCCAATGAGAAAAAGAAACAGCGTCGCAGCAACGAGCGTCTGGAATTTCTGGGTGACAGCGTGCTGTCGATCGTGGTTTCTCAGTATTTGTTTGAGAATTATCCCGACCTGCCCGAGGGAGAGCTGACAAAGATCCGTGCGGCTCTGGTATGTGAAAAATCCCTCCATGGTTTTGCCCGGCAGATCTCTCTGGGTGAATTCCTGCTGCTCGGCAAAGGTGAAGCCAATACCGGCGGCAGACAGCGTCCCTCCATTCTTGCGGATGCTTTTGAAGCCGTGATTGCGGCGATCTATCTGGATGCAGGTCTGGAAACCGCAAGAGCATATATTCTTCGTTTTATTCCGCAGAATCTTCCGGAGAACCGCTCGATGCTGTTCGGGGATTATAAGACTGCTCTGCAGGAGGTCATTCAGAAGAATCCCGAAGAAAAGGTGGAGTATCTGCTCATCCACGAATCCGGTCCCGACCACAGCAAGACCTTTACCGTGGAAGTCTGCCTGAATTCCAATGTCATTGGCAGAGGAACGGGCAAGAGCAAGAAGGAAGCCGAGCAGATGGCAGCAAAGGAAGCACTGGAACTGATGGGCTATGAAACATAGGAATATTGCCATTTTCGTACCGCACGCAGGCTGTCCCCATGCTTGTTCCTTCTGCAATCAGAAAACGATCACAGCACAGTCGGAATTGCCGCGGGCTGCGGATGTACAGCGTATCTGTACGCAGGCTTTTTCGGAAATTTCCGATCGCCGCAGTACGGAGGTCGCCTTTTTCGGCGGAAGCTTCACGGCGATCGACCGCAGCTATATGACGGAGCTTCTGGAATCTGTTCAGCCCTTTCTGGCTACGGATGGCTTTTCGGGAATCCGCATTTCCACAAGACCTGACGGCATCGACGGGGAGATCCTAACGCTGCTCAAGGGCTACGGCGTGACGGCGATCGAACTCGGTGCACAGAGTATGTGTGACCATGTCCTCACGGCAAATCACAGAGGGCATACGGCACAGGATGTGGAAACGGCGTGCAGGCTGATTCGGGAAGCGGGATTTGAATTGGGATTGCAGATGATGGTTGGGCTGTACGGCAGTTCGGCAGAGGATGAACATTCCACACTGGAAAGAATTCTGGAGCTGCACCCCGATACCGTGCGGATCTATCCCGTCGCAGTACTGAAAGGCACAGTACTTGCAGGGCTGTATGAGAGTGGATCGTATCGGCTGTTTTCCATGGATGAGGTTGTGGAGTTTTGTGCGGATGCGTTGTGGGATTTCCATCAGAGCGGCATTTCCGTCATCAAATGCGGTCTGCACGCATCGGAATTTGTCGAGCAGGATCTGATCGCAGGCTTCTATCATCCGGCATTTCGTGAGCTTTGCGAGGGGAGAGTATACCGTAATCTGATCGCATCCGAAATCGAACGCCGGTCGGAACGTGCTGCAGTGATTGCGGTGCATCCGTCCGAGATCAGCAAGGCAGCAGGACATAAAAGGGAAAATCTCATGCATTTTCGGGAGCGTGGCATCGCACTGAAGATCATGGGGGATGCAAGTCTGAAAAAATACCAATGTAGAATAAGGAGTAACGAATGTACTTAAAATCATTGGAACTGCAAGGATTCAAATCCTTTCCGGATAAGATAAAACTGAACTTTGACAAAGGTCTGACTGCCGTAGTCGGACCGAACGGCAGCGGAAAAAGTAATATCGGTGACTCCGTACGCTGGGTACTGGGCGAGCAGTCCACGAAAACCCTGCGTGGAAACAAAATGGAGGACGTTATTTTTTCCGGTACTGTTGAAAAACGCCCCATGGGATTTGCCGCAGTAACATTGGTCATTGATAACAGCGACGGCAGATTGGATGGGTACGGTGATGAGGTGAGCATTACCCGAAAGCTCTACCGCAGCGGCGACAGTGAGTACAGGATCAACGGAAAATCCGTTCGTCTGAAGGACATCAACGAGCTGTTCATGGATACGGGACTTGGTCGTGACGGCTATTCCATCATCGGACAGGGAAGAATTGCGGAGATCGTTGGTGCAAAGAGCAATGACCGCCGTGAAATATTTGAAGAAGCGGCAGGAATTTCCAAATTCCGTTACCGCAAGATCGAAGCGGAACGCAAGCTTGATGCCGCAGAAGAAAATATGCAACGTCTGAACGACATTGTGTCGGAGCTTGCGAGCCGTGTGGAACCCCTGCGTCTGCAGGCACAGAAGGCGGAGAAATTCCTCGTGCTTGCACAGGAGGAAAAGTCGCTGGAAATTTCCGTCTGGGTCAATCAGCTTTCCGAACTGCAGGAAAAGCTGAAATCGCTCTCCGAAAAGCTTCTGATCAACCGCACGGAATATGAGAATGCCGAGCGTGATATTGCTGACGAGGAGGAGAAGATTCAGAATTGTTACCGTATCATGCAGCAGTGTTCCGTTGAAGCGGAAGAAGCACACCAGAACGTGTCACGGCTTCGTGATCTTGCGTCACAGATGAAAGCGGAGATTGCCGTTTTGAAAAATGACATCGTGCACAGTGAGGAGGCACAGCGGATCGCCGCCGAACGGCATTCGCAGGAGCTGCAGGATCAGCAGTTCCGTATTTCCCGATTGGAGGAAGCGGAAAAGGCGGCTGCACAGATGCAGGCAGAATGCCTTGCGGCACAGCAGGCACTGGAACAGACAAAGGCTGCCTTTGAAAAGATGGAAAACGCCTATCGTCAGGAGGATGAAAAATCCCGACAGGCTGATGAAAATCTGCATACCCTTTATCTTCGCCGCAGTGAACTGCAGTTCGGGATCCGTGCTGCACAGGAAAATGCGGAGAAAACGCTTGTGGATATTGCATCCCTGACCTCTGAAACGCAGGCGGATGCAAAGAAACTTGCCGATGCGGAAAAAAACTACGCACAGGCACTTGAAAATGTAAAACAAGCCCAGCAGGAGGTTTCCGATCAGGAAACGGCAATTGCGGAAAGCCGCCAGGCATAAAGTCGGAGGCCAAGCGGT
>JAZOBK010000223.1:0-8001 GCA_045595985.1 Oscillospiraceae bacterium | reverse complement strand
AGTAAATGCGTCATCACAGGTGATGCCGGTCTTTTCGGACATTTCGTTGAGGAAGATGCTCTCGGTATCGTCATTTGCACTGTGCGGCATGAATGTCCAGATCTCCTCAGCGGTAAAGCTCAGGATCGGAGCGATCAGCTTTGCAACGGTGTCCAGAATACGATACATGGTAGTCTGTGCTGCACGGCGTGTCACAGAATCCATCTTCTCGCAATACAATCTGTCCTTGATGATGTCCAGATAGAAGCTGGACAGATCCACAACGCAGAAGTTGTGAATTGCATGGAATACAATGTGGAAATCATATGCATCATAGCCTGCCTTTACCTTATCGGTCAAGGCATCCAGACGCATGAGCACCCACTTGTCAATTTCAGCAAGCTGCTCATCGGAAACACTGTCAGTATCGGGATTGAATGTGGTTTCGCCGTCACTTAGGTTGCCGAGGATGTATCTTGCAGTATTACGGATTTTCTTGTATGCATCGGAGAGCTGTCCGAGAATCTCCTTGGAGATTCTGATGTCGGAGTGATAATCGGAGGAAGCAACCCACAGACGGAGAATATCCGCACCGTACTGCTCAATGATCTCACCCGGCTCAATACCGTTGCCCAGAGATTTGGACATCTTCTGTCCCTTGCCGTCCACTACCCAGCCGTGTGTGCAGACCTGCTCATAGGGTGCAGTGCCCTTGTACACAACGGAAGTCAGCAGAGAGGACTGGAACCAGCCTCTGTACTGGTCAGCGCCCTCCAGATAGAGGTCAGCAGGCCAGCTCAGGCAGTCATAATTATCCATAACAGCCGTATGGGAAACACCGCTGTCGAACCATACGTCCATGATGTCGTATTCTTTGGTAAATTCCTTACAGCCGCACTCGCACTGTGTGTCCGCAGGAATCAGCTCGGAAACATCCTTGCTCCACCATGTATCCGCACCCTCCGCACGGAATACATCTGCAATGGAGGAAATCGTTTCGTCAGTAACGATGGGCTTTTTGCAGTCCTTGCAGTATACGATCGGAATCGGTACGCCCCATGTTCTCTGACGGGAAATACACCAGTCGCTGCGGTCACGCACCATACCCTTGATACGCTCCTCGCCCCATTCCGGAATCCACTGTACATCCTCGATCGCCTTGATCGCCTCATCCTTGAAGCCCTTGACGGAGCAGAACCACTGCTCAGTTGCACGGTATATGATCGGCTTATGGCATCTCCAGCAATGCGGATACTGATGGACGATCTTCTGGATGGCAAGCAGTGCACCCAGTTCTTCCAGCTTCTTGGCAATTTCCTTGTTTGCCGTATCGGTATCCATTCCTGCGAATTCGCCTGCTTCTTCTGTCTGGCGTCCCTTGGAATCCACGCATACCAGAATGCCGATGTCATCGTAATTCTTGCATACCTCAAAGTCCTCCACACCGTAGCCGGGAGCTGTATGAACGCAGCCCGTACCGCTTTCCAGCGTTACATGATCGCCTACAATGATCGGTGAAGGTCTGTCATAGAGCGGATGTGCCGTCTTGATGCCTTCCAGCTCTGCACCTGTAAAGATGCCGTCCGTGGTATAATCTGTAATGCCTGCGGTTTCCATGGTGGTCTTTACCAGCTCGTCAGCCATCACATAATATTCATTGCCAACCTTAACAAGGGTGTAATTATACTCGGGGCCAAGGCAGATCGCCAGGTTGCCCGGAATTGTCCATGTGGTTGTTGTCCAGATCACGAAATACACATTGTTCAGATCCAGACCCATCTTTGTGAACAGACCCTTGTCATCAGTCACACGGAATTTTACATAAATAGAATGGCACGGATCATTCTCGTACTCGATCTCAGCTTCAGCCAGTGCGGTATTGCAGTCGGGGCACCAGTATACGGGCTTGAGTCCCTTATACATATAGCCGTCCCTTGCCATCTTGCCGAACACCTCGATCTGACGTGCCTCATACTCGGGCTTGAGTGTCAGATAGGGATCGTCATAGTCACCCAGTGTTCCCAGACGCTTAAACTGCTTCATCTGGTTCTGTACATGGGACATGGCAAATTCCTTGCAGTGCTTTCTCAGCTCAACCGGAGAAATCGCACCGTTTTCCACGCCGATAGCCTTCATTGCTTTCAGCTCAATGGGGAGACCATGAGTATCCCAGCCCGGTACATAGGGTGCATAGAAACCGCTCATATTCTTGTACTTTACGATGAAGTCCTTGAGCGTCTTATTCAATGCGGTACCCAGATGAATGTTGCCATTCGCATAGGGCGGGCCGTCATGGAGAATGAATGTGGGCTTGCCCTCATTCTTTTCCATCATTTTGTAGTAAAGTCTGCGTGTTTCCCATTTTTCCAGTGTATCCGGTTCACGCTTGGGCAGATTTCCACGCATGGGGAAATCTGTTTTCGGCATATTCAAGCTGTTCTTGTAATCCTGTGCCATTGTGGTAGTTTCCTTTCTCAACGAAAAATATCAAACTGCAGAGCCATTATGCCTCTGTGGTGTTCGGTGTGCCCTGATTGTTGTTCTCGCCAAACTGCAGATCACTGAATCTGGATTCATATGCACCACGAATGACTCTTGTAGAGAACTGTGAAGTTGCAAACGGATCGGATTTGGGTTCTGCTGCCGGCTTTTCAGCGGGCTTTGCAGCGGGAGCTTCTTCCTTCGGCTCTGCCGCAGGAGCTTCTTCCTCCTCATCCGCCTCGGGCATTGCGGAAATCATTTCCAGATGACTCTTGTACATATCGAAGAGACCACGCTTGAAATCTGCAACCATCTTCTTTGCCTGCAGCAGGGATTCCTGCTCCTTGGCAATCTCTGCACGGTTCTTTTCCATTGCAACCTCGTGCTGACGTGTTGCTTCATCCAGAAGCACTGCGGCTTCTTCCTTTGCCTTCTCCAGGATCTGGGCAGCCTTTTCATTGGCTTCCGCAATCACCTGATGACCCTGCTTCTGTGCACCGAGAAGTGCATCCTTGAGTGCCTCCTCATCTCTCATGTACTCCCGTACCTTGTCAGCGAGGATCTGAATCTTTCGATTGCTTTCCTCACGCTCGTTGTCGATTTCCTGAAAAGCAGCTTCAAGCTGTCCGAGAAATTCATCAATATCCTCCGGACGGTAGCCCCATGCTGCCTTTTCAAAACGCTTGTCTCTGATGTCCTGTGCAGTCATCATAATGATTTCACCTCTTAATTATTATAGAAATTTTTCAATTGTTATATGCAAGCGTCCCTTTTTGGTAGGGCCGCTCAGCTCGCTTACCCGAAATTTGCCGTAGCCTCTGACGGAAAACACATCGCCCTCACCGACAAGGCAGGATACATCCTGCACCTGCACATAATTGAGCGAAACGAGTCCCCCTCGGATATAGTCCGCACAGGCATTTCTGCCCGTGTTCAGTGCCGTACGCAGCACCGCATCCAATCTCGGAGCTGCCACAGTACCACTGATTTCTTTAGTTTCCTGCGTGTATTCGCAGGAAAACGGCAGGGAATCCGTCACCTGCACACCAACTCTGCCGATTTTCTTCAGCTGCATACAAACCGAAGCTGCCGGCGGGGTGGCAAAGCACTGAATCTTGCCGGGTGTCACAATAATATCGCCGATGGTATCACGCTGGACCTGCTGTGCCATGATACTGCCCAGCACATCACGATGCGTCAGCTTGTCCGCCTGACGGTGCGTAATGGTCAGACAAACCAGCGGATATTCCGAATCCTCCGGCGGAAGATCCTGCGGATGGATACAAAGTATGCCACGTTCTGCCTGCGGATAGCCGCCGAAAAACCGATACGTACCTGCTTCCAGCTGCCGTGACAGCAATGTGTACTGACGCATATCCAGAAATGCCGTAAAACTGCGGAATGCACCTCGTTTCACCAGATCTCTGACATGAGCCTGAAGAATCCGATCTGCTTCCTGCTGCTTTTTATCCGACAGCATATCAGATAATTACGCCGTTATTCTCCAGCTCTGCTGCCAGATCATCACCGATGAATCCGACATTGTAAGGAGTAATAATATAAGTAAGGTTTGCAACGGGCTTGAGTGTGCCGCTGATCGCATAGGAAACGCCCACCAAAAAGTCAATGATTCTTCTTCTGTTTTCAGGAGAAGCGGTTTCCAGATTCAGAACAACAGTCTTCTTGCTGATCAGATGATCTGCAATTGCCTTTGCATCTGTGAATACTTCGGGCTTTACCAGAACAACCTGCAGCTGTGCGGTAGCCTGAATATTTACAATATTGGAGCCGGGAGTTCTTTCAAACGGTACGTCCTCAATATTGATATTTTGATGGGATCCGGAAATCTCGTTCCCCGGCATCGGATCAACGGGGCCATCGGACGGAAAAAAGAATTCCTTCATGTTGTCAAAAATTTTCATAGTTTTCTCCTTTTCTCCACACGTTGTAATTTCTTTGGGTGCGTGCGGCCACCAAATTTATCTATATACTCTTGCACCGAACAATGCAGAACCTATTCTCACAAGCGTGGAGCCGCAGGCTATGGCAGCCTCAAAATCTCCGGACATTCCCATAGAGAGGATCCGCATTTCGGTATTTGGCACATTTCGTACCCTGGTATCTTCAAATAATTTCTGCATTGCCTCCAGATAGCAGGTATCCTGCGTCGGAGGCGGTATGGTCATCAGACCGCAGATATGCACATTCTCAAGTGCGGCGACCTGTTCCAGCAGTGCCGGCAGCTCCTGCGGCATGACGCCGCTTTTACTTTCCTCACCGCCGATATTGACCTCCAGCAGGACATCCTGCCGGACGCCGTGCTTCATGGCACAGCGGTTGATCTCCTGTGCAAGGGACATCCGATCCACCGAGTGGATCATCGCCACATTGCCGATGAGGTATTTCACTTTATTCGCCTGCAGGTGACCGATAAAATGCACCTGTGCTTCCGGATGATAGAATTCACGTTTTGACTGGTATTCCTGCACACGGTTTTCACCGAGCAGACGAATGCCGCAGTCAATGGCACAATTGACGATCTCCGGTGCAACGGTTTTTGTAACCGCCATCAGCGTGATCTCCTGCGGATCTCTGCCGCACCGCAATGCGGCTGCATTGACGGATTCTCGAATGCGTGCATAATTTTCACGCACATAGGAAAAATCATATTCCATCCGCATCAATTCCCTCCGTAATGATGGCGTCATACAGCATCAGATAACCGCTTCCCGCATTCTGTGAGGAAATGACATAATCGCTTCCCTCATACAGCACGTCCAGCTTGCGGAATTCCGGCTGTTCGCCGTCAAGGACATAAACGCCTCTGTAAGAGGCGGTCTGTGTGGAAACCTCACCCGTTTCGGGATCCGTTACATCCTCCGTAATTGTCTTGAAATGCAGTGCACTTCGAGGAACCATGATGCCTTTGTAATCACCGCGGATGATCTCCACGGTTTCTGTACGATGCTGCACCAGATCATGCGTCAGTGCTTCGCACTTGACCGCCATAATGGTCTTATCATCGCCCGCATCCCTGTTGAGAAGAATAATTTTTCCGGTCACGGTATCCGATGTAGAAGCAAATTTCAGTGTTACCCGCTCCTCCAACTCATAGATGCGTTCTGTATTATCCACCACAGCCGCAAGCACCCAGCCGTAACCGTCGATCAGTTTGCCGACGATCTTTTCATCGGACTTCGGAGTATCTGTGATCCCCTGAAGCTGTTCGACTGTAAGGGAATCCAGATTATTGAGAGTGAGCGTCTGTTCATAGCCATCGGCATAGCTCACGAAATACGCTGTGCGGTTTGCATAAATGACATCCAGCGGCGGTTCCTGTGCGATGGTCAGCGATGTGATCTCTGATTCAATGCTCTCCATCCTCGCATCATAACCGCTGTGCTTTCCTGTCACCAGCTGGTAGGTACTCAGCAGCACGACCATTTCCTCACGTTCGTTCTGCAGATCGGAAAACTTTCCCTGCTCACGATGGTAAAGAAACCCTCTGTACATTTCGTTGAGCAAATCGGAAATATTGGACGGCTGTGCCGTTTTGGTCGTACCGGGATTGGAAATACGTTCCAGCAGTGCCAGCGTATTCTCAAGATTACGGATACGCTGCTTGATCTCGATCTGGTTTTCAGAGGAATAGACATTGGCGATCACAGAACCGATACCGAGCTTTCCGCCGTCAGCAACCTCATAATTGATGACGCCGTTGCCGTTATATGTAATCACTTCCTCATTTCGTATGAAAACGCCCTGCACCTGTTCGGAATCACTGCCGACGGCAAGAAGTGCCGTTTCGGTGGTGTAGCCCTTCCGCATTCTCTGATAACCGGTATTCACCGTTGTCAGGATAATGAAAACCGCTACCAATCCGAATACAAGCCTCAGCATTCCGTAACCCGAGTCAATATTTCTGCTCTGATTTCTCTTTACCATTCCGGAATTTGTGCTGCCACTTGTATTCTTTTTTTTCTGATATTTCTTCAGTATTCCGGAACCCATGTTACCACCTTTTTCTGTTATTCTGACTTTTCTTCAGCATCCAAAATAGAGATGGGACGTGCGGGTGCAATGGTAGAAATAGCGTGCTTATACACAAGCTGCTGCTTGCCATCGCAGTCGAGAATGACAATGTAGTTGTCAAATCCCTTCACGATGCCCTTGAACTGAAATCCGTTGACCAGATAAATGGTAACAACGTTACGCTCCTTGCGAGCAAGATTCAGGAATGTATCCTGCAAATTAATCGACTTGTTCATGTTGTTTTCTCCTTTTCTGTTAACAGCTTTATGCTTTCATGCATTCTGTCTATATATAGAAATGCACTTATAATTCATTATACCACAAAATTTCTCATTTGGCTATCATTTTTTCAGCTTTTTCGAAAATTTCTTGCACTTCATCAGTTTTACCCAAATTCAACCACTTTATTTGATGATTTCGACGAAACCAAGTCAGCTGCCGCTTGGCATAACGGCGTGTTTCCTGCTTTATTATCTCCACACATTCGTCAAGGGACATCCGATTTTCAAAAAAAGGGATCAATTCCTTATAGCCGATGGCACTTGCAGCGGTCTGCATTTCGCCGCTTTCATAAACGGCTCTTGCTTCGTCGACCAGCCCCATGTCAAGCATCATCTCCACTCTGCGGTTGATGCGGTCATAGAGGACGCTGCGGTCGATGTAGTTCAGTCCGATGATGCAGGCGTCATAGGGGGACGGATGGGCGGCATTCTCCGCTTTCAGCTCGGAAAACGTCCTGCCGCTTGAAAGGCATACCTCCAGTGCACGCACCACACGCACCACATTATTCGGATGGATACTTTCGGCTGCCAGCGGATCAAGCACGGCAAGCTGTGCATGGAGTGCTTCCCTGCCCTCTTGTTCTGCCCGTGCATAGAGTTCCTCCCGCAGCTTCGGATCATTTCCCTCCTCGGAGAACCGCATCCCACTCAACAGACTGTCCACATACAGCCCCGTGCCGCCAACCAGAATGGGAAGCTTGCCTTTTGCGGCGATTTCCGCAATTTTCTCTTTGGCAAGCACCACATATTCTGCTGTGGAAAACGCTCTGCTGCGTGGCAGAATCCCGATCAGATGATGGGGGATCTCCTGCATTTCCTCCGCTGTGGGCTTTGCGGTGGCAATATCCATGCCCTCATAGATCTGCATGGAATCGGCAGAAATGATCTCTCCGCCGTATTTTTTTGCAAGTGCAATTCCGAGTGCGGTCTTTCCCGATGCTGTAGGGCCGACAACCGCCAGAACACGTTGTTTTTCCATACACCACCTATACCTTTCGGCGGAACTGCTTTTCCAGATTGTACTTGGACATCGTGAACATCACAGGCCGTCCGTGCGGACAGTGGCGGATATTCTCATCACTGCACACCTTTTCCGTCAGTGCCTGCAGTTCCTGAATGGAATTTTTGTCGTTCGCACGGATGGCGGATTTGCAGGCAAGCTCGTGGAGCATATCATCAAGCAGGTGCGTCTGGGGATTGACCTTGCCGAGGAACAGATTATGTGCCA
>JAZOBK010000222.1:0-3050 GCA_045595985.1 Oscillospiraceae bacterium | reverse complement strand
GGATCAGACCAGCTTCGACAAAGAACAGATCTGCCGCATGGTGGATACCTTTTTAGAGAGAGGCTTCACCTATTTTGATACGGCGTATATGTACCACGATTTCCAGAGCGAGCGTGTTCTGAAGGAAGTGCTGGTCGATCGCCATCCCCGTGAAAACTACATGATCGCCACAAAGCTTCCGACGATGTTCCTTAAAACCGAAGATGACATGGAGCGTATTTTCAATGAACAGCTTGAAAAGACGGGAGCAGGCTATTTCGACTACTATCTGCTGCATTGTCTGAATCAGGAAAATTATGCGACTGCACAGAAACTCGGGGCATTCGCATTTGTCAGGAAGAAAAAACAGGAGGGAAAGATCCGCAAAATCGGATTCTCCTATCACGACAGTGCCGCACTGCTTGATGAAATTCTGATCGCCCATCCCGAAGTGGAATTTGTTCAGCTGCAGATCAATTACCTCGATTGGGAGAATGATTCCGTACAGTCGAGAAAATGCTACGAAACGGCAAGAATGCACGGCAAGGAGATCCTTGTCATGGAACCCGTCAAGGGTGGAACACTTGCCAATGTGCCGCCCAAGGCAGAGCACCTGCTTAAATACCATGAGCCGCATATGTCCGTTCCATCATGGGCGATCCGCTTTGCGGCAAGCCTTGAAGGTGTTTCCATCGTTCTCAGCGGTATGAGCAATATGGAACAGCTGCTGGACAACACGGGATATATGCGTGAATTCAAGCCCCTTACCGCAGAAGAAACGGCTCTGTGTATGCAGGTGACGGATATTATTAATTCCACGATCGCCATCCCCTGCACTGCCTGCCGCTACTGCGTAGACGGCTGTCCGATGCAGATTCCGATTCCCGACTACTTTGAACTGTACAATGCGGAGCTGCAGGAGATCGAAAAGAATTTCACGGTGCAGGGAACGTATTACGATAACCTCACCTTGCAGCACGGAAAAGCATCCGACTGCATCGCCTGCGGTCAGTGTGAGCAGCATTGTCCCCAGCACATTGAAATCATAAAAATGCTCCAAAAGGTTGCCCAAACCTTTGAAGACCAATAATTCCCACAAGGAGTGATCCTATGCCATTTTTACCTGTTTCCCGCAAGGAGCTGGATGAACTTGGAATCGAACAGCTTGATTTTATCTGCCTGACAGGCGACGCCTATGTTGATCATCCGTCCTTCGGCATTGCCATCATTTCCCGCATTGCCGAAAGTCTGGGTTTCACCGTCGGCATGATCGCACAGCCCGTTTCCGATGCGGATTTCCAAAAGCTCGGACAGCCGAAATATGCCTTCCTCGTCACGGGAGGGAACATTGACAGCATGGTTTCCAACTACACTGTCGCCGGAAAAAAACGTTTTGACGACGCTTACAGTGCCGGAGGAAGGGGCGGAAAACGTCCCGACCGTGCGGTAACTGTTTACTGCAAACGCCTCAAAAAGCTCTTTCCCGAAACAGAAATTGCAGTCGGCGGTCTGGAAGCCTCCCTGCGTCGCTTTGCCCACTATGATTACTGGGCTGACAGGGTTTTGCCCTCCATTCTTGTGGACTGCGGTGCGGATCTTCTTATGTATGGCATGGGCGAAGTAACCATCACGGAGATATGCAATCGCCTGCGAGCAGGCGAAACACTTTCCGAAATGCACGACATCCGTGGAACGTGTTACCTGACCGATCCCGTTAACACGCCCATGGGTGCGGTGCAGTGCGACAGCTTTGAGATCGTGCGGGACAACAAGAAAGCCTATGCTAAAGCCTGCCGCAAGCAGTATGACGAGCAGGATGAGATCTACGGCAGGACGATCGTTCAGCGTCACGGGGATCGGATGCTGGTGCAGAATCCTCCTCAGAGAAGTCTGACGCAGGAGGAATTCGACCAAACCTACGAGCTCCCCTATATGCGTGCCTATCATCCGATGTACGAGAAAGAGGGCGGCGTGCCGTCCATTCAGGAAGTGGAATTCTCCATCACGCACAATCGTGGATGCTACGGATTCTGTAATTTCTGTTCCATTGCCCTGCATCAGGGCAGACGTATCCAGACCAGAAGCGAACGCTCTGTTCTCAATGAGGCGGAAATGCTGACGAAGAAGGATGGATTCAAGGGATATATCCACGATGTCGGCGGCCCGACGGCAAATTTCCGTGCACCGTCCTGTGAAAAACAGCTTGAGCACGGACTTTGCAGGGGCAGGAAATGCCTTGCTCCAACTCCATGCAAGAATCTGAAAACGGATCACAGCGAATATCTCGATCTCCTGCGGAAGATCCGCAAGATCAAGGGCGTCAAGCGTGTGTTTATCCGTTCGGGCATCCGCTATGATTATCTGATGGAGGACAAGAGCGACGCATTTCTGAAGGAGCTGATCGGCAACCATGTCAGCGGTCAGCTCAAGGTTGCTCCGGAACACGCCAGCAATCGTGTACTGGATTACATGGGCAAGCCGCATATTGAAGTCTATGAACGGTTTCAGAAGAAATTCTATGAAATCACCAAGGGAATGGCAAAGGAACAATACCTTGTACCATATCTGATGTCCTCCCACCCCGGATGCACGCTGAATGACGCTGTGGATCTGGCGGTATTTCTCAAAAAACACAATATCCGTCCGGAGCAGGTGCAGGACTTCTACCCCACACCGGGTACGATCTCCACAGCGATGTTCTTCACAGGGATGGATCCCTATACGATGCAGCCGATGTTCGTCCCAAGAACTGCGGAGGAAAAGAAACTCCAGCGTGTGCTGCTCCAGTATTTCAAGAAGGAAAACCGTGACATGGTGGAAAAAGCACTGCGTATGGCAGGCAGACATGACCTCATCGGCACGGGGCCGAATTGCCTGATTGCACCAGCGGAAAAATCCGCAAAGCATATACCGCAGCGAAAATCCGTTTCGCCGCAGGGCAAACACACACAGAATCGACGCTCATCCGGAAAACCTTCCAAAGGCGGCAAAACTGTGATTAGAAATGTTTCCAAAAAGAAAAAGGGATAAAAAATACAGAGACAATGCTACCGGAATTTATTATCTCATCC